>JAZOPX010000065.1:0-2466 GCA_045655845.1 Bacteroidaceae bacterium | reverse complement strand
GAAGAGTTGGTCATGCTTGTCGCTGCCAAACATAGGGGAGTATTCACTGCGTCGCGAGTTGAAGAGTGCTTCCTTCTTCACGATGTAGCGTGTGGGCGACTTCTTCCACTGTGGGGCCGTGGTGCAGGCCTTGAGGCCATTGATGGCGGTGGTGTCTGTAGGGCAGTAGGCAAGGTAGGTGGCATAGTTGCCCATGGCTGCCTTGTACTCCCCATTCTGCAATTGCAGGTCGGCCGTATGCTTATACATCACGCTGTCGGGGTATCCATAGCGTATGGCATTGCGATAGGCTGCCAATGCCTTGGCATTCATGTTGATGCGGCGGTAGCACTCGGCCGTCTTGAATGCCCGCTCGGCACGCTTCTCCTTCTCTTTCGGGTCGGTTTTGGTATAGGCTTTCTTGTACATTACCGACGCCTCATGGTATTCGCCCAAGGCATAGCTCTGCTCGGCCTTGCGCAACAGACTCTCGGCACCGCAACTGGTCAGTAGCAGTAGCCATAGCAAGAGGACAGGTATGTGACGATATGTGTGCATATTCTACTATTTAACGCATGTGTGGCGTTTTTATTGTGATATTCGGTTGATGAGGTCGATTGTCTATATAAAAGCAATGTTTCCCGAATGGGTTGACCGGTTGACCGAGTGTGCTGTATGTGGCTTACGTTCAGAATGTTGTGTCGGTCAACCTTGGTTGGCGGGGTTGGCCATGTACTGACACTTTCGCGCCTTGTGCCGGAGGGGTTCTCGGGATTGTCGCAAGGGGAAGGAGCGGCTCTCTATTTTGTGTATGTATCCGCTCGTTTACTGCCCTTCATCCGCGTGTATGGTCGCGACCATTCGCGCAGATGGTGGCGAACACTTGCGTGGATGGTCGCCATCATTTAATAAAGAGAGTCCGTCGAGATACAGGTCGCCATTGGTCAGCCCGGTCAACTGGGGATGACCATCATAACGGGATGTGAACCAGAATTTTACCACGCGATCGGTCAGCCGGTCAGCCCATTTGGGCAAACATGAATATATAGCCTTGTCCTGTGCTGTTTTGCGAGACCTTTGCTGAATCCGATGGCGTTTCCGCATGGTTTGGCGGTAGAAAGGGAATTTTCTACCACGTTCTTTCGGTTAGGTTTGCTTCTTTGTGCTATTTTTACTAATTTTGCGGGCTATTTGTAGAATGAAAATAATTAAAAACAAAACTATACAACTATGTTGACAGCAAAAGAAATCAGGGAATCTTTTAAGAGTTTCTTCGAGACCAAGGGTCACCAGATTGTGCCCTCGGCTCCTATGGTGGTTAAGGACGACCCCACATTGATGTTTACCAATGCCGGTATGAACCAGTTCAAGGACATCATCCTCGGTAATGCCGCAGCCAAGTATAAGCGTGTGGCCGACTCGCAGAAGTGCCTCCGCGTGAGCGGTAAGCACAACGACCTCGAGGAGGTGGGCCACGATACCTACCACCATACCATGTTCGAGATGTTGGGTAACTGGTCGTTTGGCGATTACTTCAAGCAGGAGGCCATCGACTGGGCGTGGGAGTACCTCGTGGACGTGCTCAAACTCGATCCTAAGAACCTCTACGCTACCGTCTTCGAGGGCAGCAAGGAGGAGGGTCTCGACCGCGACGATGAGGCAGCCTCTATCTGGGAACGTCACTTGCCCAAAGATCATATCATCAACGGTAACAAGAAGGACAATTTCTGGGAGATGGGCGACACAGGTCCTTGTGGTCCCTGCTCAGAAATCCACATCGACCTCCGCTCTGAGGAGGAGAAGGCCGCTGTGCCCGGTGCACAGATGGTCAACCACGACCACCCGCAGGTAATCGAGATCTGGAACCTCGTGTTCATGCAATACAACCGCAAGGCCGACGGCAGCCTCGAGTCATTGCCCGCCAAGGTTATCGATACCGGTATGGGCTTCGAACGTCTCTGCATGGCCATGCAGGGCAAGACCTCAAACTACGACACCGACGTGTTCCAGCCCATCATCAAGGTAATCGCTGCCATGTCGGGCAAGGTATATGGCGACGATGCCAAGAACGATGTGGCTATGCGCGTAATCGCCGACCACATCCGTACCATCGCCTTCTCCATCACCGACGGTCAGTTGCCCTCTAACGCCAAGGCTGGCTACGTTATCCGTCGTATCCTCCGCCGTGCCGTGCGCTATGCCTACACCTTCCTCGGACAGAAGCAGGCCTTCATGTACCGCCTCATCCCCGTACTCATCGAGAGCATGGGTGATGCTTATCCCGAACTCAAGGCTCAGCAAGTGCTCATCGAGAAGGTGATCAAGGAGGAGGAAGAGTCATTCCTCCGCACACTCGAGACCGGTATCCGCCTGCTCGATAAGGTGATGGCCGACACCCGTGCTGCTGGCAAGCAGGAGATCAGCGGTGTAGACGCCTTTACCCTCTACGATACCTATGGCTTCCCCCTCGACCTCACCGAACTCATC
>JAZOPX010000064.1:0-13822 GCA_045655845.1 Bacteroidaceae bacterium | reverse complement strand
GTACTATTGGTGAGCAGATAGATATTGTACGAGCCATCCTCTTGCAGACCATATCTTCCTACTTCATCTTGTGCTTCTTTATTCAATGTTCTGAATGCCATCACTCGTCCATTGGAACTCCATGTATTTTCATCGAACTTGATGACTTCTCCCTCCCAGGCTCTATCCTCCATATCTTCATACATTCCGGGGTTATGCCCAAAATAGTCGTCATAGGTGCTAAAGGCTTTCGTGTAAATCAAGAACTCATCGAGAGCATTCTTTACCGGGTTCAATGTATGGTCAAATCCACTATAAGTACCATTGCTCTCTCGTTCCTGCAGGTCAATGGTGAAAATCAGTGGCGAAGCCTTCTTCTGGGGTACGAGCATATAGTAGAGTTCCTCGTCTTGTGCATATAACGATTCATAGAGATGGAGGTTCTCTACAAATATGCGGCGGTGTGTGTCATTGTGTCCGCTGAATACCACTTCTTTTGTAATAGTCTCAAAGAAGTTGGCCTCGATGTGTACAGGTTCCGTATCGTCGTCTTCGTGTTTGAGGATGGATCTCATATGCAGGCGATGCTTGCCCGGCTCCGTCACCGTGTAGGCATACTTGTAGTTGATGTCCTCCCAGTCGGCACCGAAGTATCCCTCCTCGCCCTTGATGTAGATGGGCAGCTGCTGACCCGACTCAGAACGTATGTCGAGGTGGTTTACAGATATCAGTACCGTGAAGGGAAACAGCGCCTCGGGGCAGGTCTCGGGTACGGTGAACATCAGCGTCACCTTCTCTTCAGCCACACCATACACCTGCGACGACACCCACGAGGGAGTGAAGTGCTGGGTGCGGATGATGTTGATGTTAATCTTGCGCTGCAGCTTGCCGTGTTTGATTAACAGCGAACCTGCCTGCTGCTCATTGCCGTCGTACATCGGATAGAAGCGCAGGGTAACGGTGCCTTCTCCAGTGGAAGTGTTGTAGTTATTAGTGATGTTACTGTAGGCCACATTGTTGTCAATCCAAGTGATTTCGGGAGCCGAGTCACCGTTTTTGTTGGTATATTTATAGGGGAAGGTCCAGTCGGTACCTGCATACTGATCGCTGCTCAGCACATAGCTTGTCTGCTCCACCCAAAGGGTCTCCACACCATCCGAAATTTCGTTGACCCACTCGTCGATAGATATCCACGCATTGTTCGAAGCGGGTGCGGTGAGCGCCTTCTCGAAGGTGTCCTGTCCATAGGTAAGCGCTCCCGTGATAGTGATATTGTAGTGGTGGTTGCGCCTGATCATGAAGTTTCCACCATCGCTATTCTGCATCACCACGCGATAGTACTTGTCATCAGCCTCAGTCTCATTCGGCTTATGGCCTTTGATAATCACACTGATGAGCTTGTCTCCAGAGTTCTCACTCTCGAAGATATAGTCCTCCAGTTTGGTGTTGATGTCCGAGATGTCCGACATCAGTGTCTGGTTGTTGGGGAGCGTTACAAAATCTGGAGTGCTCTCCCAATTGTCAACGATATGGAAATGGAGTTCGGGATGGTGCGGAGCCACCGTACCGAAGGCGGGGATATTCACCGTGCGGTAACCGGTAACGACAAAGTGGTCTGTATCCCAATCATCGATTGTTACCTTGGCCTGATTGCGGATAAGCTTGACTCCTTCGTACGTCTTCCCTCCGATTGTATATTCCAAGGCAGCAAGCTGATCATGCATAGAGGCATCGCTCTCGGTATCCATCTCGAAGCGCGACCAATAGACAAGCATACCCGAGCCACCCTCCATATTGGCCACCACCATACTCTCAGTCTGTCCAGGGAAATCCTTTTCATCATAGAGTCCCGCACTATGGTTGGCAAGAAAGTGTATGATGCGGGTATGACTGGGCACTACTGCCTTGTAAGTACCTCTGTCAGATATACCACTCTCTGGATTATCATGGCGTACAAGTGTAGCCTCCTCCGAACTGATATATAGCCCAAACTCATTGAAGCAGAAGAGCGTCATATTGTTCACATCCAGTCCGTCGGGGTCTACGGCACGTGTGCTCACACCGATGGTAGGAGACAAGGCATTGGCCTTGAATGTGATTCGGGTGTATCCCTCAGGCACATCCTCAGTCTGTGGTATATCAACATTCTCCTGCACACATGAACAGAGCAGGATGAGGACAGAGGCGAATAGGTATATGATTCGTTTCATCGCATTCAATCTATATTTAGAAGACATCACGTACGCAACGGATGGCTACATCGGTAGCTTTCGTTGGATCATCCAGTTCTTTTGTGCCATCACTATTCTTAGGATTATAGACTGGTCCACTGGCACTCATATAGTAGGCACCATTGAGCAGGTAGTCGATGGCATCGGCATTCTGTCCACTACTGCCTTGAATTTCCATGATGATTTTAAGTTCTGCTTCTGTCGGTAGGCGCCAGTTGTCATAGACCACTACGGGGTCCTTCTTGTCGTCGTTCACATCGTCCACCTCCACATAGTTCTTGGCGTGATCGGCAAAAACAATCAGTTTCTTATCGTTCGACATCGTGGACAAGCCGCTATATGTAGACAGGACTGCACCCAAGCGTGATGCAATAACAAAGGAGGGAGAGACAAGTTTGGCATTCTCAGGATCTCCTGCTGTATGTCCATGCTCGTCAATCGCAGGACGGCCAATGGTGTATTCATCTGATGACGCCATTACACGTACATGGTAGTTACGTACATTGTGATTTTCACAAAGTGACTCTGATTTTGTCCATCTCCTGTTCCTGTATGTGAAAGAATAGTAGTTAATGGCATAGTTCTGACTATTATTTTGCTTGTTACCTCTAACCTTTGAAATTGTCCATCCCGTACCTCCGCTACTTGTTGTCGGAGTAGCACTGGTGTAGGTATATTTCACTTCTCGATTAGCGGTATTGACTTCTTTAATTTTTTCAATGCTCACGACGTGGTCACCATCATACCGATATGTTGTAGGAGAATCTCCTGAAGTAGTACTGGTACTGGTATTTCCATTCCATGTATGCCCTCCCGAAGTACGGTGATAATAATCGTCACGATACGAATACCACGGCAGGCTGTTGGTAATGTATATCAGCGGATATTGCTCCACATCTACGAACTCGGTCAAACCCTCCTCATTGGTCACCTTGAGTTGGAAATAGCGGATGGTATTGTTGGTGGGGATGTCGCTGTGGACAGCGATGTTACCCGAAACGGTGCCAGTTTCGGTCGTTCCGCTGATATTTCCTTCATTATTTTTAAGCGTAATCTTCTGATTGTACTTATTATTATAGTAAGCACTATTCGGTACCAGTGTAACCGTGACGGGCGATGAGGATGAGAAGTAGAGCGAGGTGTTGTCTTCGGCCACGTTGTACATATATAATTTCTCCTTGTTGACCTTCAAGTATTTCACCCCGATTTCCCCCGAGACATCCAAGTTGACCTGTTCCCAAGGGGCCGTGAAGTATTGGATGTCCTCCATCGTCTTTGGCTCGTTGAAGTCCTCGGCTCCCGGGGCATTGAGATTTACTCTCAAGTCGTAGTAGGTATTGCGTTTGATGAGGTGGTAGGAGTTTTCTGTTGTTCCCTCCTTCTTACTGAATGAGAGCTGGTAGTAGTTGTTGATGTACTCCACCGTATCTTTGCCCTCCTCCTTATATTTAAGCGGGAGCATCAGCACCACAGAAGTGCCCCTTTCGAATGCTTCATCTTTTTTCCATGTATGCGAATAACAATAGAGCGTCAGTTCCACCTTGTTATTCGTAATTTGTCCTTCGCCATCCATCATCGGGCTCATCTGGAAGTAGGGACTTTGAGAGATGGTGGTCGATTTCCAGTAGGGGTTCAATCCACCATCGTTGAGCGGATACTGTACTTTGCCATCTCTATCTTTAGCCGAGAGCGTCGTCCTAATAGGCATGTTACGCACCATATATCCGTGCGACAGTGCCATCAGTTCTTGAGTAAAGGTCACCTTATCACCAGGGATAATGGTAATCTGTACCTTGGCCGCCGCACGACGCAGGGACACCTTGATGGTGACATCATCGTCCGCATGGGGGTCATTGATGACAATGTTTCCTGTAGTAGCAGGTTCATCTGTCCCCATATATGCAATGCCATCCATCAGAAACATCTGGGGATAGTGCGGATTCTTGATATCAAAGTCAATACCCGAGAGGTGAATCTTTTCGTCTGTTTGGTCCAGCTTGAGGAAGGTCTCATGATCTATAATATTACCTCCCTTATAATAAGCCGATGTGGCAAGCGTGCTATTGGCTATGACGTAGAAGCGGTATGACTTGTTCTCACCGAAATCCGTTTTCGTCTTACCGATGTTAACCTTGCCATTGGGCGTGCTCGACACATCGATTCGCTCATAGTGGAAAGGAGTGTAACTATCGCCGTCGTACTCGTATACCAGCACATCGATATGACTCATATAGGACTCGCACTCTGTATCTTCCTCTGTCGCACGTGTGGCAACGCCTGACGTCTGGAAGCTAAGGGTAATATACTTCTTCCCCTCTGGCGTACCCGTCTTTATCTCATCCAGGTCAGAGATACAGGAGACTGCCGAGAGCAGTATTACCATAAGAGTGATAATATGTAATATCCTATCTTTCATATCATTTCTTCAGCTATTTCAACCATTACCTTGCTGTGCGGAGATGTGCCTGATGCGAATCAGTTTAGGATTGTTCCCGCTATTGGGCCATCTTATATTTTCATACTCTCCGTTTACATACAGGTTGATGTATTGGTCCGTCCATTCCTGATAATATGTGATACCAAATTCAACATCCGTCGTACCAGCTCCATCATCGCTCAAGGGGAAGACTACGATGTGATACCATTCATCTGACCGACATTCATTCAAATCATCCTTCAGACCACCTTGTGTATCATCGGCTCCTGAGTCAAACACCAGTTCCTCCTCTGTTGAGGATTTGTAGAGATATACACGAATCCGGTAATTCTCCTTCGAGGCCATAAATACAGGTTGCCACTCCACTTTTAATGGAGCCACAATCTGGAAGTAACAATGGAAACCACCCTCCTCATGATTTCCCGCACTATAATGCATCGTAGGCTCATTCGAAAAGACGAAGTCGGCCTGCGTTGTTGACCCCAAGAACTCGTATGGTACCACAGGGTTATGGTAGGTGGGATAAGACAGCTCATGCTCCTCATACTCCTTACCGCTGCCGTCCCAGTCCTCCTTGGTCCAGTCGGCCACGGTATACTCCAGTACAAGGCTTGAGCCAGCGATGCTGAGTATCTCGAATTCGTAGATATGGTTACGCACGATGTTGTAATGGCTACCCTCCTCAGGTGCACCACCGCGATATTCGCAGAACGATATGGCATCCTCGAAGGTCTTTGCTGCACCACCGATATTAAACTCCAGACTTATCTTGTTGTGCTCGCCCGGATAGTTGATGTTGTCATACTCGGTCACATACACATAGTAGTCGCCAGTCTCCTCATCCTTGATGAAGGGGAGGTTCAGGGCTGCATGGCGGTAGACCCTATGGCAATCTTCCTGGTCGAGGTCCTCTGTATCGCTCGCTTGTGACCAGCCTTTGGGGAGTACGTATCCTGTCTGGTTATAGTATTTCAGCGTGGCTGCAGTGATGGTGGTGGTTTCCTTTTCCTTGAGCGCATCGCTCAACTTCACCTCCACCTTGGCAGCAGCGCGGAGTAGCCAGATTTCGCCCAGATTCAGATTGTCCTGCTCATACAAAGGTGACACATCGGCCTCCTTGACTCCCCACATGGGGATGGATGCATTCTCATTGGATGGATTCAGTTGCGTTTGGCTATAGGTGATGTACCCCTCACCGCTGAGGTTGTCTCCACAGTTGGCAAGCACCATGAACTTGTAGTTCGTCTGTTTGGGGTGTGCATTGATAGAGTCGATAGCCTCAGCAGGCAACTGCCCTACGAACTGGAATGCGGTGTGGGCTTCGTTGATGGGCCAGTAGTCGAGGTCGCGCATCTCGCCTATGCGAGTGCCGTCTTCAGCAAGTATCACCAGGCGTAGCCTATCGGGCAGGATGCGGTAGTCGAAGGGCACGCCCGCCTCAGACGGATACTCCTCTCCCCACGCAGCACGGGTATGCCTACCCTCTACAGAGACCGTAAACATGATGTCGTGCGGTTCGTCGGTGGACATGACGCACGTGTCTGCATCGAATACGCACGACACAGGCACAATGCCCACGATGAGCAACATCAGATATTTTACGAACTCTCTCAACTTACTACCTTATTTATATATTATATATGTATTAGTTCAAGTCTGTATCATTGAGCACCACACGCCACGAGTTGATGTAGATGACCGAGCTCACCCATTCGCCCTCGTCGAGGAAGAAGGTCATCGTGTACTCATCCTGGCGATCGAGGTACTCCTGGTCGCCCATCTCCTTGCGGTAGTTGCCCTTGACAAGCAGGGCATAGTCGGCCAAGGGGATGCGGAACACGTCCTCGCCCGTGGCGCGGTTCTTGATGTGTAGCACGGGCGAATGACCTGCTCGCATACGCCCGATGGTCAGCTCGGCCAGAGCCACGTTGACCGATGTTACTGCTCTGGTGTAGTCCTCCATATCGGCACTGCCCGTGCTCTGGTGCCAGGCCGAGTAGGTGATCATCTCATCGGAGAGCAGCGTGTTGTCCCAGTCGTACAGACCGTTGCTGTCATTGATTTCAAAGATAAACTTGTCGGCATCCACATCGTGTCCTGACATCTCGTGCAGGAGGATACGGATGACGTTGGTATTCTTCATGAGCGACATGGTCTCGGTATAGGTACCGGGAGCATCGCTCACCTCCAGCGGCATGGTGCCGTGGAAGAGTGGCAACAGGTCTTCGCTGACCGTGGCGTTGCCCTCTGCGTCATGCTGACGGTGCATCTTCACCTGCATCTCCTGCAGCGTTGTCAGGCCCACCACGGTGGTGGGTAGCAGGTCGAACGACTCCTCCTCCATCAGTCCTCCCCACGCCAGGAGCGTATATCGTCCGGGGAGCAGTTCGAGTGGAATCTCAAAATTGCCCGATGCGAGGGCAGCCTTGTCTGTGGTGGCAATTTCTTGTACGAGTGTGTCGTTCTCGTCGAACACATAGAGTACAACCGAGTTCACCTCGTGGGCAAAGGCGTCTGCAAACTTGATGTTGTAGTCGTACTTGAAACGTATGCGGTAATCCACACCGCAGTCTCCCTCACCCTCAAAGATGAGTCCACTCTCACACGAAGCCATCCCCAGCATCGTCGCCACCATAGACCACGCCAGCAAGATTCTTCTGAATAGTTGCACTCTGTTCATTGGTTTAATCTGTTGTTGAATAGTTTAAAGAGACCGCTCTACGAACGGCCGCAAAGCGGTCTCTCTCTGTTAGTTGTTGTATAATACGTCCTCCTTATGATTAGGGCTGAACATCTACCTCCTGAGAAACCAAGCGCCATGAGAGTACGTGTACTTCGGCAGAAACGTAACCGCCAGCAGTAGTGGGATCGTCAGGATAGTCAAGATTTCCCGTCGGGGTGTAGACCGGACTACCGAATCCTCCGAATTTATTGATGACTACATTGTAGATGTGGTTACGGACAACACCATAGTCTCCCAGTTGGTCACCTTCCAGTTTGTACCCAAGGTGAGCGATGTCAACCGAGTAGAGGGTCTCACCACTTTCATAGTATACGGCCTTTTCTATGCCGCCCAAAAGTTCGTTTATCTCAGTTGGAGTCTTAGCAGTATAAGTCTCTCCCGACTTGGTAAACCAACTCTCTTTCTGTGCTGAGGTAGACAATTGGAACTTAACCGTATTGGTACCCTCCACCTCAACGATTTGCAAATCATCGGGGCCAATGGTTACACGTTTTTTATTTGCTTCATCCCACCAATAATACTGGAACTTAATGGTACTTGCCACAGCGGTACGCAAGTCTTTTTCGCCAGCATAGTAGGTCGAGTACCAACGCGCCAAGGCAAGAGGCTGATAAGTGCCATCATCCTTCTTCTCCTGGAGTTGTGCCTTAAGGATTACCTTGGTGCATTCTGAGGCATCAGCGAGAGCATAGTTTGTATTCTCACCAACATAGGTGTAGGTGTTGGCTGCATATGTTCCAGCAAGAACATTTGTGTTATTTCCCATAGCCAAAGAGAAGGTAGTGGGGAATGAGTTTTCTGCAATCTCGCTAAAAGGCAAAGATGTAGCCCAATAGCAACGATACCAATCTTCATCATTCCAGGTAAAGCCCAGACCGCTCCAAGTGGGGTCAATATCCTTGAGCAGGTAAGATTGAGCAAAGTCATTGTAGAGTTCCCAGCCCTTCACCTGTACATATACATCCTTGTTGCTACCTCCAATCGTTACGGGCTTTGTGACTTTGAAACGATTGTCTGTAACGTCATTCTTTGCGGTTACGGTTACCTTAGCAGCGATGCGCTCTACATAGATCGTTACAGGATTTGCCTTGGCGTTCGCTTCATCCTTGAAGATGTCGCTTGCGGTAATAGGAGTGCCTACGACAGCCTTAGTGCCATCTGAATATACCGCATTGCTCATCACGAAACTACCATCGTTGTTCTGAATGCCGGTTGCAGCATGTAACTGCTCGAGAGAATATGCCTCTCCTGCTGTTGGTGCCCAGTTGAGAACCGCCACCATCTGACTGGGATAACTTCCCTCATAGGTGCTGAGAACCAGGACGGCATTCTTGACGTCAGAGACATTATTCATCTCCTCACCCTTATTGGTCAGAACAGCCGAAACCCAGTTTACACCTCCGTCAGCAGGAGCGGTAGCCGGCTTACCTTCGGTCGCAGTTACGGGGAATGCGGAACCATCTGCATTGAAGAAGAAGAAGTAGGCCGAATTTACTACACGCTCTGCCGCATCACCCTCTTGGTAAACACCGTCAGCAGCACGAGTACTGTTGTCTACAGCATTCAGATTGATTGCCATATACGAGGTCTCCACCTCACCTGAGTGGGCATTACCCTCACCCAAGTCGCTGTTGTCACAGGCGACAAACCCTAAGGCTGCCAATGCCACGAATAACATTTTCTTCATATCACACTCTTTTCTAAAAAATGTACTGTTGTTAATTGAGGTAGGCTTCGCCAACACCTCAAGGTCTTGGCGAAACCTCCCCATCTCTATTAGATGTCGTAGTTGTTCTCTACAACTCTCCATGAGAGTACGCGTACCTCAGCCGAAACGTAGGTTGTGACATCCTGTGGCTTCTCGGGGTCGAAAGCGGTATTGCCGTCATACACGGGAGTACCAAAACCATCAACGCTGGTGATGTTCACCTTGTATACGTGGTTGCGCACTACACCATATTGTGTCGCAGCTACGGTCGAAGGAAGATGCTTGATGTCGGTATAGTAGTAAGTCTGACCACCCTTGTAGAGCAAAGCAGGCTCAACACCACCAAGGATGACATTGACAGCCTCCTTTGTAGATACCTTGAATCCCTCTGCAGCAGAGTAGGTGTACCATTCCTTGGCCTCACCATCGGTAGAGAGTTGGAAGAATACGTGATAAGCCTTCATGTCGGCAGATGTATTGGGGTTGGGCTCATTAGCCTCTACTACCATCAAGTGACCGGGCTCGATGCTCTTGTATTCTGTGCCATCCATATAGTAGAGTTGTGAAGCAAGCGTATTGGCCACTACGGTGCGGAGTGCCAGTTCGCCAACATAGTCGTTGCCATACCAAGTAGCAACCTCTACAGGCTGGTTGTCTTCACCAACGAGCAGAGCCTTGACAATCACCTTGGTGCAATTGGTGTTATAGGTATTCTCACCGCAGTAGTCGTTACCACCAACAGTGTTGGTAAGTGAATTGTAAGAAACCTTATTGCCTTCTGCATCAAACGGTGTAGTGGGAGATATTGCCCAATAAGAACGGAACCAAGCAGGGTCATTCCAAGTGAAACCTACAGAAGTGCCAGTCCATGTGGGGTCAACCTGCTTCAAGAGATAAGACTGCTCATACTCGTTGTATAGATCCCAGCCGGTAACCTTTGCATATACCTTGGCACCGTTAATATCCTCACCGATGTCATATTTGTTCTCGGCAGTAGTGTTTACTGTAACCTTCGCTGCGATACGCTCTACGTAGATCTGTACGGGATTAGCCTTTGCATCGGCTGCACTCTTGGCAATATTGGCCTCGCTGAGGGCTGTTGCTCTGATGGCCTCCTTGTCGGCTGTAGCATTAGAACTTTCAGAAACATATACCGCGTTGCTCATCACAAAGGCATTGTCAGCATTTCTCAATCCGCTGAGTTGAGTAGCCAAAGCGTCGAGTGAGTAGGCAGCGTCTGCGGCAGGTGCCCAGTTGAGGACTGCTACGATCTTGCTGGGATACTCACCCTTGTAGTTCTCAAATACCAACACCTTGTCCTTCACATCAGACACATTAGGTGTACCCTCAGGAGCAGGAACAGTGGCACCAGGAGCATTTCCTGTCTCATTGACTGCTACCGCCTTGTAGTTCTTGTTACCATCGATGGCAAAGGGCTGACCCGCCTCGTCGAAGAGGAAGAAATAGAGACTCTTGACGATGCGCTCAGAAACATCACCATCGTCGTAAGGATCACCGGCAGCACGAGTACGAGTAGTCATCTCGTCAGCCATGAGCGATACAGCCACGTAAGACTGTTCCAGTTCGCCACTCTGTGCGGGACCTTCATGATCCTTCTGGCATGCGGCAAGCGCAAGTGCCATCACTGCAAAACTAAAATACTTTTTCATAAAAAAATAAAAATTAAGTTGTTAATAAATAAATAAATTGTTTGTTAATTGTTATCTGTCTTTTTGTAAATGTTTCTATTCTTTGAGACCTCCATGAGGGCGTTCTCTGCCTGAGGTACTCCCAAGGCTTTTGCCTTCTCGAAATAGGGCTTGGCCTCTGCGAGGTTGTCCATATAGGTCTCCAGGGCTCCACGGGCGTAGATGGCCTCTGGCAGGTCGCCTGCTTTCTCGAGGAAGCGCAGGGCGTTCCTGTAGTCTGCTCTGAGGATGGCCGAATTGGCGGCGTTGAGATTGGCCACGGGGTCGCCAGGGTACATGCGTACGGCTGTCTCGAACAGGTCGTTGAACTTCTCGCTTCCCGGCTCGTAGGTCTGTGCCAGGATGTAGAACTCCTCCAGCGAGAGGTTTTGCGGTGCGGTGTGCAGCACCTTCTCTATCTCGGCCGGACTGGCGTAACTCCTGATCTCATACTCGATGGTGTAGTCGGAGTGGCGCAATGCGGGGTAGCAATGTTCCAGGAGGTAGCGGTAGTCTTCCTTCCAGTGGCTCTTGATGAACCACTCCTTCTTGTCGGGCTCTCTGTCCGAGCGGATCGCCTCGAGGATCTCCTCTCTGTGCGGGAGCGACGAGGCCATCACATAGCGTTCGAGTCCTGCCCAGTCCTCGGGTTCATAGTCGGTCTTGATGAAGCCCTCGCCAAAGTGGTAGAGGCTCTCCACGTAGTCTTTCAGTGCTTCGGTACGTCCCTTGGCAAGTCGTGTATTGTTGCTGTAGGGGCTCTCGGGTGAGGCAAATCCCTTGATGAAGATAGACTTGATGGTGATGTCCTGATCGTTCTTCACCGAGTCGATGGTGCCGATGATCTTTGCGAGTTCGACCGTGTTGTTTCTGTAGGTGGGGTTGATGAAGGTCTTGCTCACGGGGAAGTCGATGTATGCCGAGCCGCTGATCTCGCGGGTCTTCACGACCTCGCGTTGGGGTCTGAGGTAGATGAGTTCGGGGTGGTAGGGCTCGAGCGGGAATCGGCCGACAAGTGCCGTACGCTCTACCAGTGCCGACTGGCCGCAACATCTGTAGTCGGTACGCACGAGTTCGACCTTACAGCCGTCCATCCAGTCCTTGAATTGGGTCGAGGCGTTGTAGTCAACGACGACGCGGGCCTCAGACGCCTTCAGGTTGATGTCGCCGGCTCCTGTAGGCTTCACCTCCTCGTTGCGTTGGTAGAATATGCGGCGGTTTCTGCTGTAGACACCGATCGACTTGAGTGCCAGGGTGTCCGTATCGTTGATGATGAGGGGAGTCAGCACCACGACCTGCGTTGACCTAAGGCCCAGTCGGGTGAGGTCCACGTCGATATCGAGATTCAAGCGGCCATCCTCCTTGAGTTCCAAGGTGAGGTCCTTGATGGCGACCTCCTCTGTGCTCTGTGCAAAGCCTGCAAGGAGAGAGAGGATGGCGGTCGCAGTGAGAAGAATACGTCTATTCATAGTTGCAGAGATTAAAAGACAAATTCCAGATTTACAGCAGCCTTGGTGGGGCCTACGTAGTGATGCTTACCTTCTCCGAGCCTACGGCCACAATCGTCGCACTTGAAGGTCTCATAGTCGAGAAACAAGTATCCGAAACCGGCTTCGAGCTCGAGATTCAGACGCTTGGAGATCACGAAGGCAAATCCATAGGCCACGCCAGCGCCATAGGCATAACCCTGATAGCGCTGATCGGAAAGGACAGAGAAGTCGGTCCCCAGGAATGACAGATTGTTCTCCAATGACCCGAAATTAAAGGCGCCGGCAATCAGATGTGCTCCAACGAAATGACGTGAGAAGCGGTCGCAAAACCAGTAGCGGGCCTCGGGCTGGACCATCCAGTGCTTCCATCGGGCGCTACCGCTTGTGCTCCAGGCATTCAGGTTGCCCGAGAGGTCAAATGTCCACTGGGGAGCAAGCCCCACCTCTACGCCAAGGTTTGCCGTAGCCGTAGCATCGTAGATGAGGTTCGTCTTAACAGCCCATTCCTGTGCACGGACTTGCGACACTCCACCCCCTATCAAGAGAAAAAAGAGCAACAGGCTAAAACTTAATTTCGGTTTCATTGTTTTCTATACTGATTAGCATTCTTACACAAGACATTCACACCCGGTCTCCTCACACAGCAGGCAAGGCTCAGATATGAGAAAAACAGCCTTCCATACGTCTTTCACGTACGAAAAACCGTCACATACTGAGCCAAAGAGAAAACGATCCATACGAATCACCCCCCCCTATTTCGCTGACTATCAAATAGTTATATGTCGGACTGGGAGCACCCATTGAATATCTTCCGTTTCGTCCTGCAAAGGTACAAAGAAACGAACGATGTGGCAAGATTTATTTCAGTTTTTTTACAGTAAAATACGCAGCACATACTACCTCTCAGAATCGGGCCTACCGTTTTTCAAAATCGGGTCTACCCTTTTCTAAAATCAGGCCTACCCTTTTTCAAAATCAGGCCTACCCTTTTTCAAAATTGGGTAGGCCCATTTTTCATCTCTCATCTTTGACTTCGTCGACCTAAAGGTTCAACTTTCATCTTTCATCTTTCATCTTTCAACTTCCAACTCCCCCAAAGAACGGGCAGCAGCCACTCCCTCAGGGGTGGCTGCTGTTATACACACAAGGGAGCGCTTACGCGAAACTCTCCTCGATGATTTCGGTCAATACATCCTTGATGTCGAGGCCTGCGGCACGCACCTGCTGGGGGATGAAGCTGGTGGCTGTCATGCCCGGTGTGGTGTTGATCTCGAGCAGGTTCAACTTGTTGCCCTCGGTGATGATGTAGTCGATGCGGATGATGCCGTGGCAACGCAGGATGTCGTAGAGCAGCGAGGTGAGCGTACGTACACGCTCGGCAATGCTCTCGTCGATGCGGGCGGGAGTTATCTCCTCGACCTGACCGTTGTACTTGGCATCGTAGTCGAAGAACTCGTTGTGGGCCACCACCTCGGTGATGGGGAACACGACGCTCTTCTCGCGCGTCTTGTAGCATCCGCAGGTGATCTCCGTACCCTGCATGAAG
>JAZOPX010000063.1:0-4648 GCA_045655845.1 Bacteroidaceae bacterium | reverse complement strand
TGCTCGGTGTAGTACTCTTCCAGCACAGCCTTCAAGGTATCGGCATCGAACACCAATTCATAGGATTCTCTCTTATGCTCGTCCCACATGTCCACAACCACCTTCTTCAGATAGAGACAACTATCCACTATCTCCCAATATCCGACGAAGCCATCCCAATTGCCGGTGCTACAACTCCTGTCCTCGGTGGAAGGGAGGATTTTGTCAATTCGATTAGATATCAAAGAATCGTTATACAGAGGAGATGCCAAGAGACACCACTCCTCCCCATTTATAACAACACGGTCTGCCGCCTGCCCCGTAGCGCGAGCCATCAAGGGGGACAACACTAAAAGTAAACAACAAGCATAGCGGGCGAATGAAAGTTTTTGCATGGCAATGTATTCTGCTGATTATTAACGACGCAAATATAGATATTTTTCCAATCCATAGCAAATCAAATAAGAAAACTTTGCATTTTCGCCCGGTGTGTTGTAACTTCGCCGTAGATATGGGAAAAATTGCAAAAAATATCAAGGGAGCATACTCCGCATGGCGGCTGCTGCGGTGGATATGGGGCGCCTCGCGCGGCGTGAGAGGACGCATCGTGCTGTGTACGCTCATAGGCTGCATCTCGGTGGCCTGCTCACTGGTGTTCGTGCTGTTCAGCAAGAATGCCATTGACATCGCCACGGGAGTCCGCGAGGGAACGCTCACACTCTATGGCATAGGGATGGGATGCCTCATCCTCCTCGAGATAGTGCTGCACGCCGTGGACAACTGGGTGGCCAACCGTCTCGACGTGGAAATGCGCAACCGATTCCGCTCACGCTTCTTCAACCTATTGCTACAGAGCGAGTGGCAAGGCAAGGAGCGTTACCACTCGGGCGATGTACTCAACCGCATGGTGCAGGACCTCGGTTCCGTGGTGTCGGTCATCACCACCACCCTACCCTTTGCCGTGATTACGGTGATACAGCTCGTGGCCTCGTTCTGCCTGCTCTACTCGATGGACCACACGCTGGCCATCGTGCTGGTGCTGATACTGCCCTTCTTCTCGCTGCTCAGCCGCTTCTATGTCAGCCGCATGCGACGTATGACCAAGGCAGTGCGCGAGAGCGAGAGCCACATACACGAGGTGATGCAGGAGAGCCTGCAACATAAGACCATCGTGAAGACCCTGGAGCAGAGCGGCGGCATGATGGGCCGCCTGGCACGCTGGCAGGAGCAGTTGTTTGGCGAGGTCGTGCAGCGCACCCGATTCAGCGTCGCATCGCGCGGACTGGTGTCGATGGGCTTCTCGGCTGGATACCTCACGGCATTCCTCTGGGGTGTGTTCAGCATACAGGGCGGTGCCATCACCTTCGGTGTGATGACGGCATTCCTACAACTCGTGGGGCGCATACAGCGTCCGCTGGCCGACCTGGCACGCATGATACCCACCCTCGTGAGTGCACTCACCTCGACCGAGCGACTGATGGAACTGGAGGAACTACCCATGGAGACCACCGGCGAGCCCCTGCACATGGAGGGCGTGGCAGGCGTGCGCTTCGCTGACGTATCGTTCCAATATGCCGATGGCGATGAAGAGGTGATAACGCACCTCGACGAGGACTTTACACCCGGTTCGATGACGGCCGTACTGGGCGAGACGGGAGCCGGAAAGACGACACTCATCCGCCTCATCCTGGCACTCGTGCGCCCCACAGCAGGACGCGTGACGATGTATGATGCCACACGCGAAGTGGAGGCCTCGCCGCAGACACGCGGCAACCTCGTCTATGTGCCGCAGGGCAACACGCTCTTCAGCGGCACCATACGCGACAACCTCCTGCTGGGTCGCCCCGACGCCACGGACGAAGAGTTGTGGGAGGTACTGCGCGTGGCATGTGCCGAGTTTGTGCTCTCGCTCCCCGATGGACTAAATACGAAGTGTGGCGAACAGGGCGGAGGTCTCAGCGAGGGACAGGCTCAACGCATCGCCATAGCCCGTTCGCTCCTGCGCCCCGGATCGGTTCTGCTATTTGATGAAGCCACCTCGGCCCTTGACCCCGAGACGGAACGCCGCCTACTCGAACGCCTGGCCGACGCCAGAGGGCAGCGCACGATGATCTTCATCACCCACCGCCCCTCAGTATTGGAATACTGCGACAGAGTGCTACGTGTGTAAACATCTTGTCATGATTCGTGTTGAACACGTATATAGTATAAATAAAGGAGGAACTAACCATGAAGCCCAATAAGAACGAGGCTTGGGTCACCATATTCTCAGGTGTCCCTTTTGAGGCCGAAGTAATCAGAGGAATGCTCGAGACCAACGGCATTCGCTGCATTGTCGAAGACCACACTTCATTGGTAACATCTTACTATAGCGGCGTGGGAGGTGACATGCGGGTGCTCGTATCTCCCGAAGACGCCGAGAAGGCCCAACGGCTCATAGAGCATAAGAACTAAAGTCTTTCCATTTCTATTTCTATTATAAAGACTTAGAAAGGCGCTTCCGTGCCTTTCTGAATATATCCTTATCGTGCGGTGAGCGACACGCAGTCAAGGTATAGCACTCCCGGTTTGTCGGCCACAATCACGAAGTGGGCCTTCGGGTCCTCTTCGCGGGCGGTAAAGGTGAGGGTGTACCGCTTCCAACGTTTTTTTATCTTGCCCTTGACCTTAGCCTCGGCATACCATGTCCCAGTATGCTTGCTCTGTAGGCCTATGCGAAGCGTGCCCTTATACTTCTTGTCGGCACGGCCCCAGAAGGTAAGGGAATATTGCTGTCCTTTGATGGCCTCAACACCCTGAAAACCCACATTGGCAATAGTGGCAGGAGCGTTCTCGATGGTCCAGCAGAGAGCCTTGCACTGAGCGGTATCGACTAAGTTCTCCGATACAAGTTCCATTTGTGATGCCTCCTCCTGATTGTTAGGAGTTATCCACCCGAGGATGATGCCCTCGGGCAGACGGGCACCGAAGAGTTCGCCCTCACCATTGGGACCGAAACGGCGGTTGCGAATAGGTTTGGCTTCCTCCTCGAACGAGGGGTTCTTGAGAAGTTCGGTAGACAGGCTTTCCTTTGTGTCTCGCACCGACTGGGCACAAACTATCGTTGCACAACAACAGAAAAGGAGTATAAAACAGCAGTTCTTCATCTTTGTATAGGATATAGAGAAACCGACGATAGGTCAGTTTCCCAGGCTCATAACTAATTAAACTTGTAATCAATGCCCTCCTGACTCTTTATATAGCTGATAAGTTTGTTCTGGACAGAGACTTTTACCGACCTCGACTTCAGGCGAGTCTTATATATGCCCTCACCGTCTCTGACAAAGAAAAGCACGTCCGTATTGCCAGGTGATTCCTTAAGCAAGGTCACGAGGTTGTCCACCATCTCATCGTTGAGGAACTCCGACATGATGGATATGGTAATGGATTGTAGCAACGAATCCTTCACATTAGGCAAAAGGTCTACCGTACCCACCTTAAGTTCATAGGTCTCGGGACCAAAACGGCGCGGCACCACGCGTCCTCGAATGAAGAGGAAGTAGCCCTCTTTCATATAGTTGTTGAATCGCATCCAGTCGTCACCAAAGAGAGCTATTTCGTAGGTCCCCGAGAAGTCTTCCAATTTGGTAATGCCAAAAGGTTTGTTGTTCTTGGTGAACCCACTGCGTGTAGCAGTAACAACTCCACCGAGAGTCACATCGTGCTCCTCCTTCTTATCGAGCACCTCCTGCATGTCGGCAAGGTGCACCGAGCAGATGTCTTCGAGGATGATACGATACTCGTCGAGCGGATGTGCCGAAAGGTAGATACCCACAAGGTCGCGTTCCTTGTTGAGGCGCTCGATAGCCGACCAGTCCTGCACGTTCTCGGGCACCTTGGGGCGTGCGATGGTATCGGTCATACTATCCATACCGAAGAGCGAGTTCATCGCTTGTGCACGCTCGGTCTGCACCAAGGAGCCATAGCGGATGAGCGTATCGAGAAAACCTTCTTTCTTGGCATTCTCAGCAAAGTAGTCCTCGCGCTTCATCTCGGGGAAGCAATCGAATCCTCCCGAGAGCGCCAGGCACTCGAGGTTCTTTCGGTTGCAGGCCTGCAGGTTGACACGCTCCACGAAGTCGTAGATGCTCTTGTAGGGGCCATTGGCTTCGCGTTCACGGATGATGGCCTCCACGGCACCCTCGCCCACTCCCTTCACACCGCCAAGGCCAAAGCGGATATCTCCTTTGGCGTTGACAGAGAACTTCATGTAACTCTCGTTCACGTCGGGACCGAGCACCTTGATACCCATCGCCTTACACTCGTCCATGAGTTTGGTGATTTCGTCGATACGCGAGAGGTTGCGCGAAAGGTTGGCAGCCATATACTGCGGTGGGTAGTTGGCCTTGAGGTAAGCCGTCTGGTAGGCTACCCACGAGTAACAGGTAGCGTGGCTCTTGTTGAAGGCGTAGGAGGCAAACTTCTCCCAGTCGCCCCATATCTTGTCGAGCACTTTGGGGTCGTGGCCGTTCTTCTGTCCTCCTGCGATGAACTTGGGCTTCATCTTGTCTACGATGTCCTTCTTCTTCTTACCCATCGCCTTACGCAGTGCGTCAGACTCACCACGGGTGAAGTCGGCCAGCTGGCGCGAGAGCAACATCACCTGCTCCTGGTATACGGTGATGCCGTA
>JAZOPX010000062.1:0-12786 GCA_045655845.1 Bacteroidaceae bacterium | reverse complement strand
CCTGCGACCTCGAGGACAGGTATGCGATAGGCACGCAGGATCTCCTTGATGATGGGCACGCTGGCACGTATATCCTCGGGCGTCTCCTCGCGCTGTGCCTTGTACTGCTCGTACATCTCGTGACGGAAGGTGCCGCCCTTGGGGTCGAAGGCCACGCCGATATGGGTGGGCTGCTCCTTCTTCAATACATCTTCCAGGGTGTTGACAAAGCCGAAGATGGCAGAGGTGTTCTGACCTTTGGAGTTGATGCGCGGTGCACGGATAAAGGCGTAGTAGGCCCTGTAGATGAGGGCATAGGCGTCGAGGAGGAAGAGTTTCATAGGTTATTCGGTATAATTGAGTGTGCTTGCTTCTGCACTCACTTAATCACAACTTTAACTGCGTTTTAGTCGTTCACGCTCGGCATAATTCAAGCAAGCTTGCTTCTGCACTCACTTAATCACAACTTTCTTTCCATTCACGATATAGATCCCCTTGGTAGGGTACTTTACGCGGCGGCCGAGGAGGTCATAGATGATTTCTGAATGCTGAATGCTGAGTTCTAAATTCTCAATTTCTGTATCGTCGGGGTTCTGAGGGGTGTCTGGAGTCTCTGGTTTGCCACCTCGGAAGTTGAAAGTGGTCTTACCCGTCTCTGCATCGTAGCGGATGTCGGTAAGGGGTTTGTCCATCGCTGCACCGAACTGTGTACGTGAAGCAGGCGTACTGGTCAGCGTAAACTCATGGTTGGAGTTGCCAAAGAGATGCCTCGTAGGTTCATATTCATCTCCCTCGATACTCCAATAGTTATTGGCGGGTATGATACAGTGGCGGTGGTTTTCATCTGCATTGACAGTATTACCCTCCCATGCCGAGCGGTCATAGGTAACCTCTGATATGAGCATCCCGTTAGCTGGGGCATAGCGATTCCATCTCTCTCTGCGGATGGTCTCAATCAAGTAGAATGACGACGTATCAGCTTCGGCCTCTGCGGTAAATATACGATAGCCCTTACATTCTTCTTCAGTAGTACCTATGCTCATGGTGGCTGGCATGTCGAGGGTATACATAGGAATCCATCCCAGCGAGTAACGTTCGAAAGCTGTGTATCCACAGGGAACGAAGCCCTCGGCATTGTACATGCCGTAGTCCATCACGCTCCATACGTCCATGGTGAAGTCCTCGGCCTTGGTGTTGTAGAAATCGGGCAAGCCGAGTACGTGGCTAAATTCGTGTACAAGGGTGCCGATACCTGCTACGACGGGGAGGTCTATGACCAGCTCGCCCGAGCAAGCATAACGCTTTATCTTCATTCCATTGTCTAAGGTCAGCGAGATATTGGATGCTTTGGCCCAGTTGGCCTCTTCAATACCTGTTTGTGCCTCATCGCAGCCTGCATAGACGACGTATACGAAGTCTACTACACCATCGCCATTGTTGTCATATTCGGTGAAGTCGGTCAGCCCTTGCGAATAGGCTTTCTTGCAGGCATCACTGATCAAACCAGAGGTATTCTTGTCATTGCCACTGGTGCTGTTGGCTCCGTAGTAAGCGCGTTTGTTGTCGAGCGTGATAGGACCTATGACATCGAACGAGGGAGTGAACTGACCAAATGACTGGTCACGGAAATAGTCGCGTGCACTGCCGGGGATGGTCACGTCGAGGGGCAGGTATTCTCCGTATATGTCGCTGTATTCGTTGAAACTAATCTGCTCACTATAGTTCTCGGCATTGTAACGATTGCTTAGCAGCGTTCTGATGCTGTCGTCGCTTACGGAGAAGGGCACATCGGCATAGGCGGCAAGGATGACCACTCCCTTGATGTTTCCTGTGGTGGGAAACGACTGCATGATGTACTCGCCTGAGGCACGAGCAGAAACCTGTAATAAGTCATTGTCTTGCGGATGACTGCTCAACCTATGACGTATCTCCTTGCGGGGAGGAGCGGCGTGGAACTCTGAACGTTGGATTCTGTATTCAGAGTTCTCCTCCGGTTGTTGGCTGTAGGCCATTGTCTGTGCTCCGAGCAAGAAACATAGTGCGGTAAACGGTGCCTTTATCTTCATGATTGGAATTCTTTCTTACGTAACACAAAACTGTTGCTCAGGTATTTGGCGCGTACGATGTCGTTAGCTGCGAGTTCTTCGGGTGTACCCTCGAAGAGGATGCGGCCTTCGAAGAGCAGGTAGGCGCGGTCGGTGATGGAGAGTGTCTCCTGCACGTTATGGTCGGTGATGAGGATACCGATGTTCTTGTCTTTTAATTTCCAAACAATCTGTTGGATGTCCTCCACGGCAATGGGGTCTACACCGGCAAAAGGCTCATCGAGCATGATAAACTTGGGGTCGATAGCGAGACAGCGGGCAATCTCCGTGCGGCGACGTTCACCTCCGGAGAGCTGGTCGCCCAGGTTCTTGCGCACCTTCTGCAAACGGAACTCGGCGATGAGGCTCTCCAATTTCTCTTTCTGATACTCCTTGGGTTTGCCGGTCATCTCGAGTACTGAAGCGATGTTGTCCTCTACGCTCATCTTACGGAATACGCTGGCCTCCTGTGCCAAATAGCCGATGCCTACACGGGCACGCTTATATACGGGGTCGGAGGTAATCTCCTGATCATTTATGAATATGCGTCCGCCATTGGGTACCACGAGTCCTGTGGTCATATAGAACGAGGTCGTTTTGCCTGCTCCATTGGGGCCGAGCAGACCAACAATCTCGCCTTGCTTCACATCGAACGATACATCGTTGACGACCGTACGCTTACCGTACTTCTTTACCAAGTGCTCGGCGCGTAGCACCATCTTATCTTGTTCTGCCATAGTTCGTTTCTTATTTGCGTACAAAGATAATGCAAACAGATGAATAAAGCAAAGGCCCCATCACTGGAGCCTTTGTTTTTAGGATAATAGGAATGATGTTATTTTATCACTATTTTCTTACCATTCACGATGTAGATGCCCTTGGTGGGGTTGTCAATGCGACGACCTTGGAGGTCGTAAATGACTGTTGTCTGTTGTACGTTGTCTATTGTCTCCACCTCAATTGCTGTGGGGTTGGTAGACTTGATGGGGTAGAAGGGGGCAGCCTCGGTAAACTTATACTTGCCGTTACTTGCCCAGTCGAGTGAGAAGCGTACGAAACGCATCACGAAGCCATCATAGATACCATTCTCCTCATAGTATACACCCAGTGTGCCGTCGGGAAGCACTACGGTAGCACTATAGCAAGAGCCTCTGGGGCAGATGGTCTTGGGATCGCCGAAGGTCTCACCCTCGTCGGTAGAGAGTGCGATACTTACGTTCTCGCGGCTACCGCTGTTGGGGAGGGTCTGCAGGGCAATGTTCCAGGGGTTACCCTCGAGGGTAGAGCACCATACCATATACTCACCGTCGCAAGCGTTACCCGAGATGCCGGTGGTAAAGCGTGTCTGTGAGGGGTACTTCCATGTAGCACCATCGTCAGAGGTCACATTGTGGTAGTTGTATCCGCTGGCACGTACACTGATGGAGAGGTCGCCATTGTTACGCTCCAAGGTCTTGGGCTCATCGGCACTTTTTGTACCGCTTGTGCCACTTACGTACCAGCTCTTGCCACCATCCTTACTCATGAAGAAGTAGAAGTTCTGGCTATTGTCGGCCTCGCGGTTTACGAAGCTTGACACGAGTGTGCCGTCACGCTTCTGCAATGCTGCACCTGAGCCAGAGAAGCCGCTCTTCCAAGTCTTCGTGTTGGGGTTATTGCAGTTGGCACCGAAGAGGTCATCGGTGTGGTCTACGGGTGTGCTCCAGGTGAGTCCGCCATCGGTACTTGTGATGGTCTTCCAGCGAGGGGGCTCAGCTGCAGTACCGGCAAAGAAGCCGTGGCCATAGGTGCCAGCACTGGTCATGATACCCACAATCTCACCATTGTCGCGGTTGGTCACGATAGAGGCATCACCGTGTCCATAGTCACCACCTGTCTCTGCCGTACCGGCTACTGTAACAGGCTCGCTCCATGTCTTACCATTGTCCTCAGAGTATTGAGCCACGAGGTAACAATGCGAGGGAAGGTCCGAGCCGTGTGCCTTGCGGTCGTCGGTGAGTGTCACGAGACGCTTTCCGTCCTTGGTTATGGTGATAGAGGGGATACGGTAGTAGCGTGTGCCCTTGTCCATAGGCATGAGCACTGCACCTTCGGAGAGGAAGATGGTGGCACTGAAGTTGGGGTTGCCGTTGCTCTCAGCCACTTCGGCTCCATCGATAGTGTATGATGTGATGGTAGCATCCACGAGGTTGCCCTCCTTGGCGTTCTCGGCAATGTCGTAGGTAATCCACAAGTAGTTGTCGCCAGGTGAGAGGTCCTTATTGCCTGTGATGGTGAATGTACCATCTTCGGCCAGTGTGACGGTCTCGCCAAACTGCTCACCATTCTCCTCGCGCCAGGTCATTTTCTGTTCGGGGTCAACGAAAAGTTCGCGGGCATTGGTGGCGAAGTATGCTTTGATGTTGGTGATGTCACTCTTGCTTGTACCGGTAAATGCGCCCTTGACACCTTGGAAGTTCACTGTACCTTCAAGGCCTCCTATACGTAAGGTAGAGCGGATGATGGGTTGGTCTGTATTACCGATACCGGTGCTGACCTTACCTTGCTCAACGCGTGTATAGGCGAGTTCGGCTTCAGCATTGCTTACGTCCACCTCGTCAAACTTCCACAACGAGGCATTACCTGCCGCTGCGCCCCAACGCACGATTACCTTGTTGTCGTTCTGTGCATGTAACTCCACGCCATCATCCTTTATGATGTAGAAGTCATGAGCTTTGCCGATGGTATATATATGGTTTGCCTCGTCTACAACACCGAATGCTGTGTTATTTCCTGTGCCTGAGCCTGCGGTGCCGAAATACTCACCTCGGTAGTTCTTGATGGCGAGTTTGCCGTCTTTCTCCCAGAAACTCCAGATACGGTCGGTGCTGAATGCTCTGTCACCGAAGCGCAACTTGCCCATATTGCTATCATAATAGATGACCTTGCCTGCGCAATAGGCTTGTGTCGAAGCGCTGGTGATATAGTACCAGTGCTCATCGCCTATGGTGCTGATTTTGGCATCTTCGATGACATCCAACTTTACTTTAACCGTAAAGTTCGTAAGCACCACGCCATTGCCATTACTACCTGCGAGGGTGAATGACATCGTGTTGGTCTTCACGTTCTTGGCGTTGACCGTTTGTGCTGTTTGAGATGTGCTATAGGCCGCTCCGTTGTCCATTGTCAGGGCAAGAGCCGTAGAATGGTTGTTGTTGGCAAAGGTGAAACTATACTCGGCAATCACATAACCCGTGGGTGCTGTGAGGGTATAAGTAGAACGGTTGGAGCTTCCAGTCATCATTTGCACATTATTGCCCGACCAGTTCATATTATTGGGGTCACCGCTGCTGAATAGCAGTTGAGGCTCCGCATTGCTCTTCCAAGTGTTGTTCCAACTCTGGTTTTCTGAACCATTCTTGTGGTAGAGCTTACCATTCGCCTTGTCGATGGTATAGACGATTTCGGGGAGTAATTCTTCATCTTCATCTGTTTCAGGTTCATTGCCCTCCTTGTAACGGATGATAAGTCGGGTCATCATGATACCCTTAGTACCATCGGTCCCTGTGCCCACCTTGAGTGTGATGGTGCGGGTCTCTATACCATCTACCGTTACCGTCTGCTCCGTACCAGTTTGTGCAGGACTCGTAGCGGTACCCTCGGCTGTGGTGTAGGTGAAAGCACCATTGAATCCGCCACCTTCCAATGTGGTAAGCTCATATCCTGTAATCAGGAATCCTTTGGGCAAAGAGATATTGTAAGAATATCCAGTCTGCAGCCAAGGACGTTTCTGTGACCAACCCATGTTGTTGACTGTCTTGTTGGTGCTCTCTATAGTTACGGCAGGGGTGGTGCCAGTAACAAACTTCCCATACCAGCCATCGCCAGATGATATATTTTTAGTCCATGTAGATGCACCGTTGGCGAACTGATCAAGTCCTAAGGTCAATGTAAGCTTTGAGGGGTCGGGCATCTCGTCAGGTTCGTTCTCTACGAGAGTTACCAGATATTGGCATCCTGTATCGCCACGATCGGTACCACCGCCCCAGTTGTAGACGGGATTGTTCGCCTTGTCTGTCTGGTTGAGTTGAACGGTGCCGCTGCTCACGATAAAGAGTCCGGCAGTGTTAGAATAACTGAGAGTCCAACCTGCTGCAGGCTGGGCAACTGAGGTGCTAATCTGTGTGTTATGTGCTGCTGTGGGAGCCAAGTATGATTTGTCGTGGCGGTTGATGATGTCTACTCCTTTCCCATCATTGCGATTTACGAATTTCCACATGCCTGTTGCATAATTGTGCTTATCTTGCCCCACGGCACCTGCTCCGGCTCCAGTGCTGGTAAGGTACTTGTTGAGACGATTGGGTGTGCTCAGTTGGTACCATACCTCCTTGCTCTCAGTGCTATAGGTGGGCATGTTGATTTTTGGCAGCACCTCGTTGACTGCTGTAGTGAATGCGGCTGCATTGGTGGCAATGGCATCATCATTGCCGGCCAACGCTGTATAGGCTGCCTCAATCTGTGCCTTCACGCCAGCAAGGTTGGCTGTGGTGTATTGACCTACGCCGTCACCCTCGGGGAGGAGTGATGCAGTAACAACCGCCTTACCCAAGGCTGTGCGGTTATCGAAGCGGGTGAAGAGTGCTTCAGCCTCAGCGTCGGTGATGGCTGTAACCTCGGCTGTGGGTTCCAAGGCCTTGATCTGCTCGGCTATCTTCTGTGCCACCTTCACGTAGCCACGACCATAGAGGTAGTTGCCATTGAACAGCGCAGTGTTGGCCTTGCCGTCCTTTACAAGGTCTGTATAGATGTCGAGATAGTGTATCTTATCGGTACCGTTCTCATCGGCATATTCCTTGAGCATGGTATTGAAAGCGGCTACTCTCGTGCTGTTCTTCGTAGCGTCATTGGTGGGCAGTATGCTGGTCAGCACGATTTCTGTAGTCGGAGAGAGTTGCTGTATCTTGACTACAGCAGTTTTGTAGTTGGTCAGGATAGTTGCCAACTCGGTGCTTCCCAATACATCAGAAGCAGCCATGTGAAGGTATACCTGTGCGGGGGTAGCACCATCGTGGAAGGTAGGCTCAACCAACTTGGTTGCATCGGCCAGTGAAGCACCGGGGAAGCCCCATCCTGTGCCACGACCCTTCACGCGGTCACTCTGGAGGAGTTCGTGCCACTCGCCACCATGTACAGTGCCGTCACCGAGGATGAGGATGTCAGTGCTCTTTACGGGGAGTTTGCTGAATACGGTAGCACGCATACCGTGCGAGCCACCCAGTCCGCCATCCTTTTGAGCAGCATTGGTATATACTGACTTGGCATTCTCATCGCCTGTCACATAAGGTGCTATCTTGTCGCACCAAATTTTGTAGGCATTGGCTGTGAGGTGGAGGTTGTCGTATGACAAGCCATTGCTGTTGTCAGCTACGCCCAAGAGGTCATCCCACAGGTCGATGTAGGTGATGCCCTTCTCTTCGCACAGTGCCTTGAGGGCAGTGTTGGTGGCCTGCTGCAGTGCCTTGTCGCGTTTGTTGCTGGGCAGGATGCTCTGGATGTAGAGCTGGGTCTCGGGTGATACCTTTTGGAAACGCTCTACCATCAACGTTACATTCTGGAGCACGTGCTCAGTGGTATTGATACCTGCGGTGCCGAGGTCATTGGTACCGATCATCATGAACACCTTCTTGGGCTTACCGGCTGCGATGGCCTCGACGTTTTCGAGCGCTTCGTCGGTGACTGCACCCGACACGCCTCGGTTCACCACGTTGGGGTCGCCAAAGGCTTCCCACCACTCGTGCATGTTGGTAATGCTATTTCCGATGAATACGATGTTGTCCTCGGTCACGGGTAGAGGTTTGAACGCGTCGTAACGATGGTTACGGAACGGAAGATCTGCAAAGATCGCGGATGCTGTGAAGAGCAACGCCGCAAGGAATGTAGATACTCTTTTCATGGTCTTTTTCTTAGATTTGTGAATAGGTTATTCTTAAAAAATAGGGATAAAAGCACATTACCCCATGTTAATAGTGCAAATATACACATTTTTTCTTTTCTAACCCTTTCCTTGGATTAAAAAACAAGAACTGTATAAAAAAACTCCTCTCCTAATCGAAGATTATCTCGTCAAGCGTGCTCTCTTGCTCTGTTGAGGTGGGGAGGGTGGTGAAGTTGGCTTCGTAGAATGCCTCGTACTCGTCGATGCTGTAGTGCTTGAGCAGCAGTGCGAGGTTGTCATCTGAGATGAGCAGGGCACGCAGGCCGCTGAGTTTGGTGGCCATCGCGGGGTCGGCATAGAGGCGGTGCATGTACTGGCGGGCTTCGTCATAGCTGGCAAGGCCTGTGACGTGCAGCATGGCGATGCCGCCCTGCTTGGTGATGGAGATGTCGAAGTTGCGCACCATGAACTTTGAGAAGTTGTAGCGTGCCATCTCGAAGAGCAGTTGGTTGTCGTTGACCGTGCCCTCCTCATAGGCCAACACGAAGCGGTAGGGGGCGTAGCGGTCGGTGCTGAACTCGGGGCGTAGGCTGTCGGCCACGCTCTCTCCCTCTGCCGTGGCGAGGCGGCGGCTCCAGATGTTGCCCAAGGAGCCCGAACCGAGCAGGCGACCCTCCTTGAGGCCTTGGGCGATGAGTCCAGCCAGTTCGCTGATTTCGTTCTCGGGGTATTTGCTTACCACCTCTTTCAATTCCTCAAGGAATCCCGATTGGTCGCCCTGCTGGAGGTTGGCCATCGCATTGAGGAACATGAACTTGGGACGATGTGCGCCCAGCGGATATTTCTCGCCCGAGCGTGTGGCATTGGCTGCTACTTCGCTAAAGGCACCCTCCATATAGGCCGTATAGGTCGCGGCATAGAGCGAGTCCTCGAGGTGCTTGCCGTGGATGGCGCTGGTCATGAAGTCTGGGTCGTTGATGGTGAGCGTGTAGTCGCTATAGGGGTACTGCTCGGTGAGCAGGGCGCGGTAGCGCTCGGCATCGTCCCAACGTCGCCAGCGGGAGTACATCAGATACATGTTGTAGTATACCTCATCGGTGTGTTCAAAGTCGGGGAACTGGCGGTTGAGTCGGTCGAAGGTGTTCTCGGCCAAGCCGAAGTCCTCCAGTTTGTCCTTGTAGATGATGCCGGCATTGAAGAGTGCCTCCTGCAGGATGGCGTTTGACTCTATCATCTGCTCCTCGGTGAAGGGGATCTGCTGCAGGTAGTACATGCGGTCGTGTGTGTCGGTAACGAGCGTATCGGCCAACGCAACGGCAGTGCTGTCCGGGGCGATGGAGTCGGAGAGCTCCTCCTCCTCATCATCATAGTTGACCTCCCCGAAGTCGTCGGCCAGCACCGACTTATTGGCTCGTCGCCAGTTGTCCTCGAGTGTGCGTCGTCCCCATTTCTGTTGGAAGTCCTTCTTACCCTGCGCCACAAGTTGTGTGTTGTAGAAGTACCACGAGTTGTCGCCCATGCCCATGCCCGTGGCTGTGGGCGTGCCCATCTGCGGCCCCTTGGCTTGTGCGCTGGCCAGTGCCTCCTCGCGTTGTGCCATCAGTGCAGCCTCTTCCTCGGCCTTCTTGGCCTCCTCTTCCTGGCGGATGACTTCGGCGATGAGGTTGTCTATGACCTCGTAGAGTTGCTCTTCGGGCAGTGTGGCGAGGTGTTGCAGGCTGTCCTGCAGGTCTATGGCTATGGTATGCTCTACCAGTTCGTCCAGGATGGTTGAGCGCAGGTTTACCACGTCGTACTGCTTGTGTTCCTTGTCGATGAGCCCGATGGCCTCACCATAGCAGCGCTGTGCGTCGACATAGTCGGCACGGTCCCAGTAGATTTCTCCTAGTTGGAGCAACAGGATGCCCTTCTCTACGCCACTACGGGTGCTCTCCTCGGCCCCCTTCTCATACTGAGCAATGGCGTTCACTGTGTCGCGCTGAGCAAGGTAGATGTTGCCTATGGCATAGTACACTTGGTCAAGGTAGGTCTTGTTATTGGGGTCCTTGGCCATGCGCTTGAGTGTCTTGAGCATCTTGGGCGCCGTGGTACCGCTCACCGTCTCGGTCTGCTGTATGCGGGCGTTGAACTCCAGTTCGTAGGGCGGGTTCTGCTTGATGGCTTTGCCGAAGGCCTTGTAGGCCTGCGCCTTGTTGCCCACATGCTTATGTATCTGTCCTAGGAGGTAATACTCGCGCGTCTTCTGCTTCTTTGTGCGTCCTGAGCGCTTCACCGCCTTCTCCAGATAGGGCAGCGCCTCCTCGAAGCGCTCTTGGCGGAGCAGATGCGAGGCCATGATGGCGTCGTACTCCTCACTCAGTTGGTAGGGTATGGTGTCGCGTTGCACCTGGGCGAGCAGGTTCTCGGCCTCGTAGTTCCATTCCAGTTCGGCATAGCACTGTGCCATGCGCATACGTGCCTCGGCCACAATCTCGGGCTCGTCGCTATAGAGTCGGGTGATGTAGGAGAAGGTGCTCGCCGCCTCCAGGAACTCGCCCTTCTGGAACTGCGCCTTGCCCATGAGCATCCAGGCGTTGTGCAGGAAGGGGTTGTACTCCTTCTTGGCATACCATTGCTTGTCTTTCTCTGTGAGTTCACGGCCCGCCTTCTTCTTGGGCTTGGCCTTGATGGAGTGTAGCTTGACCGCCTTCTGCGACTTCTCTATCGCCTTGTCGAAACTACCCCCTCCAGCACTGCGTGTGCTCTCCTTGCTGACGGGGAAGAGAGGGATGATCTCCATGTAGTTGTCCTTGTGCGACTTCTCCTGTGATGCCAACCCCTCCTTGTAGGCCTCGTGGCCGTTGTGGTAGGTGTTGAATCGGGTCACAAACGCCTGGTAGAACCGCGACTGAGCCGTGTTCACCTTCGTGGAGCCGCATGCCGTGAGTAGCATCAGCACCATCATCATGTATAGCGCTTGTGTGGACCTCTTCATCTACATATAGATATCTCCCAATATAAACGCGGAGGTGAACGCTTTATTGTATCGAACGGCCGCAATCTGATGAAAAGCGGAAGTCCGGTTTTCATGAGAACTGGGAGGGGTCCTTGTGGAGATAAAAATACTTCATAGCCTCCCACCCGGACCTTGTCGTTCGGGCTTGAGGCATTTATGTAACCCCTAAACACTGCACCCTAAACTCTAAACACTAAACCAGTATCATCTTGCTTTGATTTGTGCGGAGCAGTTTATTCATTTTTTTTCATTTATTATTCGGATTTAAGAATTTATATTGTATCTTGCCTTTGGCTTGCTACTCGGCGTTCGCTGAGAAAAAATCAAAGTTACTTTGTTTTTTCGCTCGCTTCTTCGTATCTTCGTAGCGATTAATCAACTTTGTTGCTATGAATCACTGCACTGCAACTCCTTATTCTCCGCTCTTGGGCTGCTGCTCGAGGGGTGAGGTGCGTGTGAGCCTCTCGGCCACCCCCCCCCTGTAAATCAATCAATTACGTCAGTTTTTATCTGTCTGATTACCTCTTTATTTTCTCAAGGAGGAAGAGTTGTTCGTCTCGGGATTTTATCTCGCGTAAAACCTTCTTTTTGTCTTGTTTAAAAGTTGCAAGATTCCCCATATAAACTTTTATTGATAGCGTAAATGAATAATAACCAAAATAATATAGCTATGAAACAATCGGATTTTAAGGTCTTGTCATTTGGGTTTGTAAGAATAAAAATTCTAAGCATTATTCTGATTATTCTATTTGTGGGGTTGGCACAAAAGGTGAATGCTACAAATATCAATGGGACAGAATACGCAAGCAATCTAGTGGACAACGACAATATTGTTCTAACAGGCGATGCTGTGCTGTTTATGAATGCGGACTTGACGCTGAAAAGCATCAGCGGTGACTACAATTTGGAGATACAAGGCAGCAATACGCTGACTATTAATAATCCCAACGGCGTAGGTATTTATGTCAAGTCGCTCAATAGCATGGCTCCGTTGCACATAACTGCGAGAGACAATGCTATCGCCACAACAAATGTGGAAGGTGATATTACCATCACGAATAACTTGACCGCAGAGACAACAGGAAACAAATATTATTGTATTGTCGGAAAGAAAGTAACCTTGATTGGTGGAACAATGAAGATTACTTCCGTTACGAATGCCGTTGTTTCGTATGGCGACATGATACTTGGCGGGGACATTACTGCTAGTGCAACAGACGACCACTCCGGTGCATTTAACACCCGTGATGGTGGTAACTTATTCATTCAGGAAGGCAGTACCATAACCGCAGCGAGTGCCGGTTTCGGTATCTATGCCGCAGGCAATATCACGATGCCGAACGGATCGCTGATTGCAAGAGGTTATTCAAACGCAACAGTACAATCCAATTCCGGCAATATTTCCTTAACCGGAACGATTAATGTGAAAGGCAAGGATTGTGCCATTTGTGCAGGCGATCAGAATGTTGTCTGTGATGTTACCATTAACGGAAACTTGACCGCAGAGACAACAGGAGATAAGTACTTTTGTATCGTTGGAAAGAAAGTGACTTTGATTGGTGGCACAATGAAGATTACCTCTGTTACGAATGCCGTTGTGTCGTATGGGAACTTGAACGTGACCGGTAATGCCGTTGTTACATCCACAGACCCATTGAGTGTTGCACTCAACTCGCGCGATGGTGGTCATATTGTCTTTGGAAAGGGTGATTATAAAATCACAGGCGCAGGATACGCTGTTTATGCAGCAGGAAACATCGCTTTCAATACCTCGTTGGCTATCTTGACTCCGACAAACGGCAAAATTTACAATC
>JAZOPX010000061.1:0-2887 GCA_045655845.1 Bacteroidaceae bacterium | reverse complement strand
CTCGCACCACCTAAATTTTCACCTATCACCCCCAATTTTCCCAACCTCAGCACCCCTTACTTGCCCTTAATTGCCCTTAATAGCCGTTAATAGCCCTCAATCAATCCGTGACAGGGCGCACAGAGTGGCCCTTGAAACAATCGGCCCAAAGGATCGAGTAATCGCCCGATTCGAGGAAGAGGATGAACGCTTGGATGTCATTAACACTGTTGTACATAGCAGACCAATAGTAGCCGATGGAGCCCGCATAGTAGAGCGACGCATCTATCATACGACCAGCGGCAGGAAGAAAGAAGCTCTTGCCATTGGGCCCCGTAACACGATAGCCATTGTACCCACCCTGAGTAGTCCAAGTCCAGGTACACTTATTTCTCAGTTCCTTTATCTCCTCAAAAGTCGGCATACGCCACGTACCACCCCAGTTGACACGCGCGGCATCGTACTCGGTTCCGCTGATATTCCAGTCGATATCGACCCCATAATATTTATAGTTATCCTCAGTATAACTCCTCTTCGTGCTCGTCTCACCCCAAGCATAGTAGTTGCCATATTCGCCCGGTGACGAAGAACCGACGTTACAGGTAGCCCACTTGACACTGAGCCCGAGGTCAACATACTCGTGCCCATTGATTTTACCCGTAGGCGACAAGGAATATCGTATCTCCTCTTCCTTCGCCTTGGCGATGGAGTCCCTACGATGCTGCTCCAAGCGAGCGGCTTCCTCAGCTTTTCGTGCCGCCTCCTTCGCCTTGGCAATGGAGTCGAGGTGGTGCTGCTCTATCGCGGCCAGGCGAGCATTCTCGGCACGGTGCTCACTATAGGCCCTCACACCGAAGAAGGCCACTACCGCCACCACGCACGCGAGCAGAGGCCAGAGGAGTTTCTTGAACGAGAAGGGAGTTTGCTCCGCACTACGCTTGGGACCTTCCCCAACTTGCTGATGTTTACCCTCCGGATGGGAAGACGCACCACCAACTGTCCCTCTGTTTATAGAGGGACGAGCGGAGCTCTGCGAAGCGGAGGGAGTTACAAGCGAAGCGCGTAGGCTTTCATCCAACTGAGTAGCCTCATCCTCCACAGATACAGAGATATCTGAGCCTGTAGCATCCAGCAACGCAAGGAACTCCTCTATCGTCTGTGGACGCTTCTTACGACCAGGCTGCATGGCCCGCTCGATGGCGTTAGCTGTAGAAGATGATATACCGTGAGGCAAGGCTGGCAAACCATCATCGCTGATAACATCGGCATCGGGCGGTGTGGTGCCCGTGATGAGTTTGTAGAGCGTAGCGCCCAGGGAGTAGATGTCCGTGGCGGGCGAGAAGGTGCCCACACCGCCCTTCTTGTACTGCTCCAGCGGAGCGTAGCCGTGGCTGATGCCTACGGGGGTGGTGGAGGTCTGGTTGCCCTCGTCGTCGTAGCGCTTCGACAGGCCGAAGTCGATGAGCACGGCCGCATTGTTCTCGTCGATGAGGATATTGGCCGGCTTCACGTCGAGGTGGTTCATGTTGCGGGCATGGATGTAGCGCAACGCATCGGCAATCTGGCGCGTGTAGCTGAGGGCATCAGCCTCGGGGAGGCGGCCCTGACGCTTCACCAGATCGGCGAGCGACCCGTGGTCGAGATACTCCATCACGTAGTAGGCCGTGCCGTTGTCCTCGAACACGTCGTAAATGCTGATGATGTGGGGGTGCTTCAAGCCAGCGATATTCTGCGCCTCCTTGATGAACTTTTTGCGGAACTTCGCCACGAGCTCCTTGCTCCCCTCAGAGGGTACCGTCACATGCGAAGTCTCCGCATCACGGTTGCAATACTCACTCATGAAGAACTCCTTAATCGCCACACGGCGGTTGAGCCCCACCTGCACAGCCGAGTAGGTGACCCCAAAGCCCCCATGCCCCAGCTCACGCTCGATGCGGTACTCGCCATGCTTCAGTGATGTGCCCTGTCGTAGATTCATATGGTTAATGTTTTGTCAAGATTTGCTTTTCGCTAAGAAGAAGCGTATGGCTATGTAAAGTGATGTGAGAAGCGAAATTACTAAGGGGATAATGCAGAGTGGTATGAAGAGGGGTTCCAAGAAGCTGAAAATCTCGAACATCTCCTCAACAAGTTCCTCCATCCCTATAAGCAGTAATGGAAGGTTGAAGATATATGCCCACCATCGAGCCCTTCCGCAATCATTTAACCGTCTGAATTCCAAACATAGCGTTAAAGATAAGATAGATAAGAGTGGGACTGTGTTCCAGATGGTATAGATGATGTAACGTTTAATCCCCATATCCTGCATCCACCACCTAAACTCCAATAATGGATTTTCAAACGTACATATAAATACCAAAAAGCAGAAGGGGGCAAGGAAAGACATGAACATCAAGAAAGCCTTGCGTGTCGTGCGTCCACGAAAATCCCAGAAGTGCCTATGGATGTTCTTTAACCGGTGCAGCATGGAGGCCTCTCCCGTCGGATGAATCTCGTTAGAGTCCTTTCCGGAGGTGTCGCTATCGTTTCCGTTAACCTCATCCTCCACAATCAGTTTCGTCTGCTCATCCACCTCTTCCTCCTCCTTTACCGCAGCGGAAGCACCGGTGGAGGCAGCCGAGGCTATGGCATCGAGCAGCGCGAGGAACTCCTCCATCGACTGCGGGCGATCCTTGCGGCGGAACTGCATGGCCTGCTCGATGGCCTTGCCCATAGAGGAGGATACATAGGCGGGGAAGGGCGGCAAGCCCTCTTCGCTTACCTCATTGGCATCGGGCGGTGTAGCGCCCGTGATGAGCTTGTAGAGTGTGGCTCCTAAGGAGTAGATGTCCGTGGTAGGCGAGAAGGTGCCCACACCGCCCTTCTTGTACTGCTCCAGCGGAGCGTAGCCGTGGCTGATGCCTACGGG
>JAZOPX010000060.1:0-17382 GCA_045655845.1 Bacteroidaceae bacterium | reverse complement strand
GGCTGCGATGAGGCACAAACAGGTATTGAAGAGGCCAACTGGGCCAAAGCATCCAATATCTCGCTGACCTTAGACAATGGGATGAAGATAAAGCGTTATGCTTGCTCGGGCGAGTTGGTCATAGACCTCCCCATAGTGGCTGGCATAGGCACCTTCGTACACGAGTTCAGCCACGTACTTGGCCTGCCCGACTTCTACAACACCAAAGCCGAGGACTTCACCATGGATGTATGGAGCGTGATGGACTACGGCATGTACAATGCCGAGGGTTTCGTCCCCAGTGCCTACACCTCCTTTGAGCGTTATTCGCTCGATTGGATACCCATGAACACCCTTGACCAACCTGCAACCATGAGCATAGGAACTACCGAGGTAGAGGGCAAGGGATACCGTATCTTCACCTCAGACATTGACAACACGCCAGCCGATACAGCATCGTTCTACGTTATCGAGACCATCCGCCAAGAGGGATGGAACAAATATGCTGCAAACTACTACGGTGAAGGTGCTCCTCCTATCCACGGACTGCTCATTTCTGAGGTCACCTACGATGCCACTGCATGGAAAGGCAACACGGTTAATTCAGGGGCCCAACATCGCCACTGCATCGTTCCCGCCAACAATGTCTACAATTACAAGAATGCGCATCTGCACCTCTTCGGCAATACGAATCACGAGTTCACAACCACTTCCACTCCTGCCTCCATCACCCAGTTTGGAGCTGAGATGAAAAAGCCCCTCACCGACATCTACTACAATGACGAGACGGGCAGGACCACCTTCAATTTCTGTGGCGGCACCGTTGGTATAGATACACCAACAACCCTCAACCCTCAACCCTCAACCGAGGTATACGACCTGTTGGGAAGACCTGTAGCGAATCCCTCGAAGGGGATATACATCGTGAATGGGAAGAAGGTAGTAATCAGGTGATAACCGAACGTAAACAACTAAAGTGGTGATTAAGTAACCCTTCTTTTATGAACAAACTCTTTCTCCTCGACGCCTACGCTCTTATTTATAGAGCCTACTATGCCTTCATCCGTGCTCCGCGCATCAACTCCAAAGGTCAGAACACCTCTGCCATCTTCGGCTTTGTGAACACCCTGAAGGATGTGCTAAAGAAAGAGCAACCCACCCATATCGGTGTAGCCTTCGACCCCAAGGGGCCAACCTTCAGACACGAGTTGTTTGAGCAATATAAGGCCCAGCGCGAGGAGACTCCCGAGGACATCCGTGCCAGCGTGCCCATCATCAAGGAGATTCTACGCGCCTACCGCATACCGATCCTTGAAGTGAGTGGCTACGAGGCCGACGATGTCATCGGTACACTGGCCCACCAAGCAGACCAGCAAGGCATCAAGACCTATATGATGACGCCCGACAAGGACTACGGACAGCTCGTCACGGAGAACGCTCTCATCTACCGTCCCAAGTTTGGCGACAAGGAGTTTGAGGTGATGGGGGTAGAGCGCGTGAAGGAGAAGTTCGGCATCGAACGCCCCGAGCAGGTCATCGACCTCTTGGGACTGATGGGCGACTCTTCGGACAATATCCCCGGCTGCCCGGGTGTAGGTGAAAAGACCGCGCAGAAACTCATCGCCGAGTTTGGTGACATCCCTACCCTGCTTGCTCGCCGCGACGAACTGAAAGGCGCCTTGAAGAAGAAGGTGGACGACAATGTCGAGCTCATCGAACTGAGCCGTTTCCTTGCCACCATCAAGACCGACGCTCCCATCACCCTTGACCTCGAAGCACTGAAACGCGAGGAACCCGATGAGGAGAAGATACAGGCATTGTTTGAAGAACTGGAGTTCCGCACATTGTTAAAGAGGGTACTCCACCCCGTCTCATCCCCCCAGGAAGGAAAGGCCCCGACAGCACGAAAGAAAAGTGCAGCCCAACAGGGCGACTTATTCGCTCCAGTACAGGGTGACCTCTTCGGCGCCCCAACCGTGCAGGGCGATCTATCTGCACCTATACAAGGTGACCTATTTGCCGATTACTCTTCCCCCCTCGGGGAGACAGGAGGGGGGCTTGGTCTCAACACTTTGGCCTCGACTCCCCATACCTATACCCTTGTCGACACCAAGGAAAAGCGCGATGAAATGGTGGAAAAACTCACCTCAGCTACCGCCTTTGCCTTCGACACCGAGACTACAGGCACCGATGCCATCGTAGCCGAGCTCGTGGGCATGAGCTTTGCCATCACCGAGGGTGAGGCCTACTATGTGCCTGTGCCTGCCGACAAGGACGGAGCCCAAGCAGTCGTAGAGGAGTTCCGTGGGGTGCTGACAGACGAGACGACCCTAAAGATTGGCCAGAACATCAAATACGACTACCTCATCCTGCAAAACTATGGTGTGGAGCTGGGCGGACCGATGTTCGACACCATGATTGCCCACTACCTCCTCCAGCCCGAGCTGAACCACGGCATGGACTACCTTGCCGAGGTGTATCTCAAGTACGACACCATCAAGATTGAGTCACTCATCGGTCCGCGCGGACGTGGACAGAAGAACATGCGCGACCTTGAGCCATCGGCCATCTGTGACTATGCGTGTGAGGATGCCGATGTGACACTACGCTTGAAGAACATCCTCGAAAAGGAACTCGTGACTGCGGGCGCCGACCGTCTCTTCTACGATATCGAGATGCCCCTCGTGCGTGTGCTCGCCTACATGGAGCGCAACGGAGCACGCATCAGCACCGACACCCTACAGGAGACCTCGCGCTACTTCACCGAGCGTCTGCAACAGGTTGAGCGCAACATCTACGACCTTGCCGGATTCACTTTCAACATCGCATCGCCCAAGCAGGTGGGCGAGGTGCTCTTCGAGCGCATAAAGATTGTCGAAAAGGCCAAGAAAACCAAGAGCGGCCAGTACAGCACATCAGAAGAGGTGCTCGAAGGCCTGCGCAGCAAACACCCCATCGTAGAGAAAATCCTTGAGCATCGCGGACTGAAGAAGCTGCTCAGCACCTATGTCGATGCCCTGCCCGCACTGATAAACCCCGCCACAGGCAAGATACACACCTCGTTCAACCAGACCGTTACGGCTACAGGACGTCTCAGTTCGAGCAACCCGAACCTACAGAACATCCCCATCCGCAACGAAGACGGCAAGGAGATACGCCGCGCCTTCATCCCCGAACCGGGGTGCGAGTTCTTCTCGGCCGACTACTCGCAGATAGAGCTGCGCATCATGGCCCACCTCAGTGGCGACGAGAACCTCATCGAGGCCTTCCGTTCGGGCGAAGACATCCATGCCGCCACAGCCGCCAAGATATACCACGTGCCCATCGAAGAGGTCACCCGCGAGCAGCGCTCACGGGCCAAGACGGCCAACTTCGGCATCATCTACGGCATCTCCGTGTTCGGCTTGGCCGAGCGCATGAACGTGAGTCGCGGCGAAGCCAAAGAACTCATCGAGAACTACTTTGCCACCTACAGCGGTGTGAAACGCTACATGGACGAGAGCATCGAGGTAGCCCGCGAGAAGGGATATATTGAGACCATCCTCCACCGCAAGCGTTACCTCCCCGACATCAACTCACACAACAGCGTGGTGCGTGGCTATGCCGAGCGCAATGCCATCAATGCCCCCATCCAGGGCAGCGCAGCCGACATCATCAAGATAGCCATGATAGAGATCTACCGCCGCCTCCGTGCCGAGGGTCTGCGCTCCACGATGATGCTCCAGGTACACGACGAACTCAACTTCAGCGTCTACCCCGAGGAGAAGGAGCGCGTGCAAAGCATCGTCATCGAATCCATGGAGAGTGCCTACCAGATGCAAGTGCCCCTCCGCGCCGACTTCGGCTGGGGAGCCAACTGGTTGGAGGCACATTGATTGGACGACACTAGCAGCAATCAGTCCAGACTGCTCTGGACTCGAGTTCAGACAGCTTTGGACTGCAGTCCAGACAGTCCTGGACTTGGATTTGGAGCTAATGATGGCCTTTAATCAATTAAGCTCCTCGGAAGAGCTGGATATACATAAATAGTTTGGCGAATACAGTCATTGGCACGAGTCTACTATTATTTTATTTTGGTTATTTGTAATTTTCTCTCTACCTTTGCAAAGGTGGGGTTTGCAGTTTCGTTGGAGTTCTCCCGCCAATCTGTGAAAGACAATTAAGAAACCATGAAAAAGTTCCTATCATTCTTCAGCTTCCTCTTTTGGGGAATTCTTTCCTTGCAAGCTACAACCGACGTTGTCAGCTTGAAGTTTAATCGTACGGGAGCCAATGCGTCAAGCGTAACAATCGACATTACCAATACCGAGGGCAACACCATTGATGGAGCCTCTGCCACGCTCACTTCTTCGCATAGCCTAAAGGAGACATCAAATGCGGTGACGTCTGCCATCGTGTGCCCTAATGCAAATGGCAACACATCGCCCACCATCACATTGACATTCCAAATGAGCGGTCTGCCCGAGGGATTCAGTTTCAATAACATCGGGTTTGACATACATGCCCTCAATGGTGGGAACAACTATCAAGAACGGGGCGATGGCGTGAAACGCGAGTGGAACGTTGCAGTGGGCACCAATGGCACAGACTTCGGCACACTCACTGACATAGACATCGCTGCAGGGGTAAATACTAATGGACAGACTCATCAGGTTTGGAACATCTCATCGCCCACTACCGTGACGAGCAATGGCGCACTCACCGTGACACTCACCATCACTAAGGGTACGGAGAATAAAGGTTGCTTCTTCGGACTGTCCGAAGTAACCCTCTCGACCTCCGAGCCCGTGACACCTGAGCCAGAGCCCGAACCTGAGCCTACCCCCGACGCCTCGGGCAAGGTATACTACATACAGTGGAAGAATACGGGAACAAACCACATCACAGAGGGCAAAGACACATACCTCACCGTATCGGCCAAGAATACGGGCAAAGCACAGTTTTGGGAGTTCATACCCACCGACAAGGCCGGCTGCTACTATATCAAGAATGTGGTTACCGGACGTTACTTGGGCAGTTGCAACAAGACTCCCTCTTCGGCTTCGCGCATAACCACCTCGGCCACCCCCGTGGAGTACTACGTGGGAGCTACCTCGGCTACCAGCGGAGAGATTGCGGGATGCCACTACTTGAGTTCGACCGATTGTGCCGATTATAGCAACGAAAGCGCAGGACCGCGCGCACTCAACAAGGATGGCGCGTCAGACTACGTCATCACCTGGCAAGCTGGAACCAACCGAGTGGGTTCATATTGGAAGTTGGTGGAGACTACCGACACCTTCGTAAAGCCACAGCACACGGCATTGGCCAAGTCGCTCAACATCTATTTCAACGCCTGTGGTGTTGTAGGAAGCAACTTTATCACCTCAGCTAAGGTGTATGGCGAGGGAGCCCTCGACCATATCGTATATGAGAGTGCCAACAAGCCTTCATCGTGGCATGTACCCTACCCGCACGACTACGGCAAGGTGGTGCGCGGCGCCACATTCGACATCAGTATCACACTGAAGAGCATCCCTGCGGCCGACCTCAAGGCCAATGCCTACTTCGACTGGGACGCCAATGGAGAGTTTGAGGTCACCGCCCCCATCGTTCTGAACGGAACAGCGGGTACGGCAAGCATCAGTGTGCCAGAGACCGCATCGGCCGACCCCATGCGTATGCGCATCCGTATCAACAGCAATGGACTCGACCTTGCAGAGGACGATGTGGAGGGATTCGTCTACGACTTCCACCTCACCACAACCGAGCCGCAAGAGGGACGTACTGCCAGCGTGAGCGTTAACGACAATCAACGCGGCGTGGCCACATTGTCGAGCCAAGAAAAGAGCTATCCCTACGGCACTACGATTACCGCCAAGGCTACACCAAAGGGTAATGCAACCTTCGTGTGCTGGAGAGAAGAGGGCGTAGTGGTATCGACCGAAGCGGAGTATACCTTCACCGTAGACCGCAACGTGAACCTCAAGGCCTACTTCACGGCAAACACAATGCCCGGAACAAAAGTGGAGACACTTGAAGCGCAGCAGGGAGAAAAGATACGTATCTGCATCGAAGACAACAACATCGTAGCAACAGCAGACGACGAAGTGCTATCACTGAGCCTCTACACCATTGACGCTGCCATAGTAGCGCAATGCAGCGGCAATACGATGAGCATTGCACACATTGCCCAAGGCACCTACATCCTGCGTGCCACAACAGCTAACGGCCACAAAAACATCAAACTCTACCTGAAGAAGTAATAACACCTATATATATTCGTATACTATGGACAACAAACAATGGCTCCTCCTTGGCTGCGGACTCATGGCAGCCCCAGGCATGCAAGCACAGCAGGCACAACGCCCCAATATCATCTATATCATGTGCGATGACCTCGGCTATGCCGATGTGGGTTGCTACGGGCAGGAATACATCAGCACACCCAACCTCGACCGCATGGCTGCCGAGGGCATGCGATTCACCCAAGCCTATGCAGGCAGTCCGGTGAGTGCCCCCTCGCGTGCCTCGTTCATGACAGGCCAGCACACCGGACACACCAAAGTGCGTGGTAACAAGGAATACCGCATCGGAAGCATGATGTATGGCAACAACCAAGACCCTGTACAGACTGGCCAGGAGCCTTACGATACGGCACATGTCATCTTGCCCGAAATCATGAAGGACAATGGCTACACAACAGGTATGTTCGGCAAGTGGGCCGGTGGCTACGAGGGGTCTATCTCAACACCTGCCACACGCGGTATAGATGAGTACTATGGCTTTATGTGCCAATTCCAGGCTCACCTCTACTATCCCAACTTCCTCAATGCTTACAACCGCGAGACTGATACGGACGTACGCCGCGAGATATTGGAGAACAACATCAACTATGCCATGCATGGTGCCGATTACAAGAACCGCCGCGACTACTCGGCCGACCTCATACACCAGCGTGCCATGGCATGGATCGATAAGCAGACACCCGACAAACCCTTCTTCGGAGTACTCACCTACACGCTGCCCCATGCCGAGTTGGCACAGCCCGAGGACTCTATCTTCAAAGCCTATCAAGGAGCCTTCTGCGTAGAGAAGACCTATGGCGGCGATGCATCCTCACGCTACAACCCCACCGATGTGGGTCACCAGCAGTTTGCTGCAATGGTAACCCGCCTCGACAAACATGTGGGCGAGGTGCTCGATCTCTTGCGCCGCAAGGGCCTGGACAAGAACACCCTGGTCATCTTCACCAGCGACAATGGTCCCCATACTGAGGGAGGTGCAGACCCCGACTACTTCAACACCGAGAAGTTGCTGCGCGGCACCAAGCGCTCTACGACTGAGGGAGGTATCCGCGTGCCCTTCATCGCATGGTGGCCCGGGCAGATTGAGGCTGGCGTAGTCAATGACCATCAGTTGGCCTTCTACGACCTCATGCCAACCTTCTGCGAAGTGGCAGGCATTGACAACTACGTGGAGCGTTACACCAATCCCCGATTGGAGAATGACTACTTTGATGGCCTTTCCTTTGCCCCCACTTTGTTGGGGGAGGGTGAACAGAAGAAGCACGACTTTCTCTATTGGGAATTCCACGAAACGAATATGATGGCACTGCGCATGGGCAATTGGAAGCTCGTGGTACAGAACGGCAATTGCCAGCTCTATGACCTTGCTACCGATCTGCACGAAGACAACAACCTCGCGGCACAACACCCCGACGTAGTAGCCGAGATGAAAGAAATTCTTCTGCGCGAACACACGAATAGCGACATGTTCCGTGTCACCTTGCCTCAATAATCCGTAAACGAGGTTAGCCCTTGTTAAATATTGGAGCAAACTTTATTCGAATTCAAACCTTATTAGTATATTTGCAGCAAGAAAAGATAACGTTCTGCGATGACCAAGAGGATTACATACATAGCCATAGTGCTACTGATGGCCATTCCTGTACAGGCCCAATTCAGTTGGGGTGTCAAGGGTGGAGTAAATTTGGGGAACAGCGACCTCACTATGTTGGCGAAAGACCCGAGTGCCTTAGACTTGAGTAATTGTACCGGGTTCTTCGTCGGGCCTAAATTCGAGGTACGTATTCCTGTCCTTGGTTTTGGCATGGAAACCGCCGTTCTGTACGCTCAAAAAGGAATGGCATTAGCCGACAAAGATATATTCAGACAGAACAGTCTACAGATTCCGCTAAACGTAAAGTATAGTTTCGGGATAGGCAACAAAGCCAATATATTCGTCGCTGCAGGTCCTGAATTCACATATAATGCAGGAGAGACAGAGGCGTTGGTCAACACATTGGTCTACGGAGACGATTCGTCCAAACCGACAGGAGGAGAGATTAAGGCATACGTCATCCAGAAATCCGCACTAAATATGAATATCGGTTTAGGAGTAACCCTATTCGACCATCTACAAGTGGGAGTCAACTACAACATGCCTTGGGGCAAGAACGGAGATTTCGTATACATCAAGGCATCGGAAATAGAAAACATCGAGATGCTAAAGAATAAAGAGACTATTACCGTAGATAACTTGGAGACTCTCTGTGGCACAGCAGAGAAGGTACAGAAAGCCTATAATCACATTAAGGCGGGAACACTGCAAGTGTCGGCAGCGTATCTATTCTAACAGAGAACAAACTTTATATAATAACTTTAATAAATACCATTATGGACAAACCTTATGTAGTAGGCATGGATATCGGCGGTACAAACTCCGTATTCGGTATCGTAGATGCACGTGGAAACATCCTTAGCGTTGACTCAATCAAGACTCAAGCTTATAAGGAGTTTGGTGATTATGTAGCTGCTGTAGCAGAGAAACTCCTCCCCATGATTGAAGCCGTGGGAGGCACAAACAAGATAAAAGGTATGGGTATAGGTGCTCCCAACGGGAACTATCACACCGGCAACATTGAGCACTCAGCCAATCTGCCTTGGAAGGGCATCGTTCCGCTTGCTGAAGAGTTCAAGAAAACAATTGGGGTACCCGTGACCGTAACCAACGACGCCAACGCTGCAGCCATTGGCGAAATGACCTATGGCGCTGCTCGTGGCATGAAGAACTTCATCGAAATCACCCTCGGCACTGGTGTTGGTAGCGGAATTGTAGTAAACGGACAACTTGTGTATGGTCACGACGGCTTTGCCGGTGAGCTCGGTCATGTTATCGTACGCCGTCACAACGGACGCCAATGTGGTTGCGGACGCTGCGGATGCTTGGAGACTTACTGCTCAGCAACAGGTGTGGCACGTACCGTGAAAGAAATCATTGACTGCACAGATGAGCCAAGCTTGCTTCGTGAGCTGGAAGGCCCCATCACCTCAAAGGATGTATACGATGCTGCCGTACGTGGCGACAAAGTGGCCCTGGAGGTATTTGAGTTCACAGGAACCGTACTTGGCGAGGCGTTGGCAGACTTCATCGCATTCAGTGCCCCCGAAGCAATCGTACTATTCGGCGGACTCACCAAGGCTGGTGACTTCATCATGAAACCCACCTATGAAGCAATGGAAGCCAATGTGCTCAGCATATGGAAAGGCAAGACCAAGCTTCTCGTATCGGAGCTCAAAGACTCGGATGCCGCAGTGCTCGGAGCCAGTGCTTTGGCGTGGGAGTAAGGATATTCGCAAACCTGTACAAAAAAGCATGTGCCGCGGCACATGCTTTTTTCTTTTTATTTTAAACCTTTAGGGCAAATATCAGTCTTACTCTAGTATGTCCCACCAAAGACGAGAATAAATCACATAACAGATATATACAAAGATGAAGAGAAAACTGCTCCTGACCATCTTGGCCATATGCTACATGGGTGTGGCCTTTGCACAGGAAAGAAAGGTAAACGTTACCGGCGACGTCACCGACTATGAAACTGCCGAGCCCATCATTGCAGCCACAGTACAACTGCTGAGTTTGCCCGACAGCACATTCCAAACCGGTGCCACAACAAACCTTGAAGGTAAATTCGAGTTAGACCGCCGCATGTCCCTGGGGAATTATACAATCAAGGTTTCATTCGTGGGTTATGGAGATGCCTATCGTAACTTTTCTGTAACAGAAGAGACACGTCGCATACACCTTGACTCTATTCAGATGAAAACAGATGCGCTTCTTTTGCGTGAGGCAGTGGTGGAAGCACAGATGGCACAGGTACAAGTATCCGAAGACACTATCATATTCAATGCTGAGGCATTCCGCGTTGCAGAGGGCTCAATGCTCGAAGAGCTGATACGCAAGCTCCCAGGCTATGAAGTCGAAAATGATGGCACAGTAAAGTATAATGGAAAGGCCGTATCGAAGATTCTTGTGGACGGAAAGGAGTTCTTCTCTGAAGATAAATCCATAGCAATGAAGAACCTCCCCGCCAATATGGTAAAGAAGGTGAAAAGCTATGAAAAAAAGAGCGATTTCGCCGAGATGACAGGCATTGATGACGGTGAGGAGGAACTCGTTCTTGACCTTACAGTGAGAGAGGACGCAAAGAAGGGGTGGTTCTCAAACATCGATTTAGGATATGGCCGTCCCACCCAAGAGGTTAAATATGACATCCACAATCTGTACACAGTAAAGGGTATGGTGAATCGTTTCAAAGACAACGAGCACTATTCTGTGATACTCTCTACGAACAATGTCAATGATAAGGGATTCCCTGGAGGAGGCCCTGGTGGTCGTGGCGGAGGAAATGGCATGAACCAAAGTTCAATGGGTGGTTTCTCTATGGCTAAAAATTTGGGAGAAGAGGTGCTAAAGAACAAATACCAGTTCCAGATAGGTGGTGGAGTTCGCTTCTTCCACAACAATTCTGACGTACAGAGCCAGACAGCTTCAGAGACCTTCCTTACACAAGGCAGCGCCAACTCATTCTCAAATAGCCGTAGCTTGTCAAACAACGAGAGCCTCCGGGTAAATGCGGACTTCCGTTTCGAATGGCGCCCCGACACAATGACCGACATTATCTTCCGTCCTAATGTGTCATATTCAAAGTCAAACAACTCTTCCAATAACCTATCAGCGACATTCAACCGAGATCCCTACGAAACATTAGAGGATATCATAGATGCCGATGACCCTCTTGACGACAGTTGGGTAGATACACTCTACAACAGTCGAATAAACTACAACAGCCGCCAGTCATTAGGCGCGAATGAGAACACCTCAGTAAGTGGGCGCCTACAGATAAACCGCAAGCTAAACTCTGAGGGACGCAACTTTACCCTCAGTCTGAACGGAGGATATAGCGTGGGTGAAAACTACTCGAAATCTGCATCAACTACCCGTTTCTATCAGAGCACAACGGGAGACAGTACCTCAATCATCAATCGATATAATGCCACTCCGTCGGTTTCATACAATTACAACGCACGCGCTATGTGGAGCGAACCGCTATGGAGAGCAACATTCCTACAGTTGAGCTATCAGTTCAGCTACCGCTACAACGACAATAACCGCTCCACTTATAATCTTCCCGAGACGATGGAAGATTGGGCTTTTGCCAACCTAAACCTGCCATCACAATACAAAGATTCTATTGACTATGCACTAAGTCGTTTTGCTACGTATGAGAACTTCGACCATGACATTACCGCGCAGTTACGTATCGTACGCGATAATTATAATATGAATGTAGGTTTCTCATTACTCCCCCAACATAGCAAAATGCACTATCAGGGACAAAGCATTTCCGACACCTTGGTTGCACGTACGGTCTTCAACTTTACTCCTACAATGAACTTCCGCTATCGTTGGAGCAAACAGACAAGCCTGCGTATCAATTATCGTGGACGTAGCAGCCAACCTTCAATGACCGACCTATTACCTATCACCGACGATAGCGACCCGCTGAATATTACGATGGGTAACCCGGGATTGAAACCGACCTTCAACAACAGTTTGAATCTCCAGTTCCAGGATTTCAATGTTGATCGTCTACAAAACATCTCTGCTAACCTAAGTTTCAACAGCACACTAAATAGCATCGTTAATCAGATAACCTATGATGAGACCACAGGTGGACGTACGACAATGCCTGTAAACCTCGATGGTTGGTGGCGCAATTGGAGCACTGGTGCAGGCATCGCCTATAACACAGCACTACCCAACCAACGATACAAGGTGAGTTCATCGACCAATGCCAACTACAATCACCAGGAGGGCTATGTACGCACAGCAACAGCCAAGGGAGAGTTCCCGCTTGCAACAACTCATTCGGTAACACTCTCGGAACGTCTGTCGGGCACCTATCAGAATGATTGGTTCGAGGTTACCCTGCAAGGTACGCTCAACTACAGCCATGCGCGCAACGACCTACAGCCCACGGCCAACCGCGACACCTATATCTTCTCATATGGTCCCTCAACAAATATTCAGTTGCCTTGGTGGGACCTCAAAATTTCGTCAGACATCGGCATGAACAGCCGTCGTGGATTCAGTGACCCCGAATTCAATACCAACGAACTCATTTGGAACGCCCAAGTATCAAAAAGTTTCCTCGCGCAGAATGCCGCAACCATCAGCGTGCAGCTTTACGATATCCTCGGCCAACAAAGCAACGTTAGCCGAATAGTAAATGCAACCATGCGAAGCGACACATGGTACAATACCGTGAATAGCTACTTTATGGTGCACTTCATCTATAAGCTCAACCTATTTGGCGATAAAGAGTCACGAAAGGAAGCAGGGAAGAATAAAGAAGCCTATCCCCAACTCCCTGAGGGAGTAGCTCCCCCAATGCCAAACGGAGAACGTCCTCCCATGCCACAAAGAGGAGGTTTTTCGCCAATGGGAGGCCCTGGAATGGGATTTGGGGGCGGTTTTGGCCGTATGTAAAGACAAAAAAAGCTACTTCCTTTGATTTTTCTTTCAAAAACGCTTGCAATATCTTGATTTTTACTATATTTGCACTTGTAAATCAACTTAAAACTAAGAGAATATGAAAGAACTCGTTGAAAAAATTCAAGAAAAGTATGCTGCTTTCGCTACAGACGCAGCTCTCCAGGTAGAAAAAGGTAATAAGGCAGCCGGTACTCGCGCTCGCAAGGCATCTCTCGAACTCGAGAAGATGATGAAGGAGTTCCGTAAGGCTTCACTTGAAGCTGCGAAGTAACTTACCTACTCGAAGCATACAGGCCACTGACAATGTCAGTGGCCTGCTTTTTTATACAATCCTATCTTATTTCTTTAGATGAGGTGCTATTTCTCCAAGCGGTTCGTAAACGAAACTACGCTTCCACATCAGGGGATGAGGAATGACTAAATCTTCATCATCGACAATCACGTCCTCATAAAGCAAAATGTCTATATCGATGATACGATCGGAATAATTACCATTTACGCTCTTGTTTTTGCGTCCCATTGCGCGCTCTATTCCTTGAGTAATCCTCAGCAGTTCGCGTGGAGAGTGCAACGTTTCAATCTCGACCACAGCATTAAGAAATGCATTAGCCGATTCGAATCCCCATGGCTCAGTCTCTATAAATGACGAGCAAGCAAGCACATGGCCTGCTTGCTCATTTATTAGTTCAACCGCACAAGTCAGATTGGCTCTGCGGTCACCCAAGTTCGTTCCTATGCCAAGATACGCTTTCATCAGTCTATGATGAGCATGGCATCACCATACGCACCGAAACGATAGTCGTTCTCCAAAGCTACCTCATAAGCGTGCATCACATTCTCATAACCTCCGAATGCGGCAGTAAGCATCAGCATCGTAGAATAGGGCATATGAAAATTAGTGATGAGGCAATCTGCAAAGTGAAAATCGTAAGGAGGGAAGATGAACTTGCTTGTCCAACCCTCGTATTCCTTAAGACGTCCATCTGCACCAACAGCCGTTTCAAGTACACGCATCACTGATGTACCTACTGCACACACCTTGTGTCCCTTCTCCTTTGCTCCATTTACAATTTCTGTAGCCTCACGCTCCACAATCATCTGCTCTGAATCAGTCTTGTGTTTGGTGAGATCCTCGACATCAATCTCTCGGAAGATACCTTGGCCAATGTGCATTGTCACGTAAGCCGCATCCACACCCTTGATTTCCATACGCTTCATCAACTCACGACTAAAGTGGAGGCCTGCAGCAGGTGCCGTCACCGCTCCCTCATTCTTCGCATAAATGGTTTGGAAACGTTTAAAATCCTCTTCCGTTGCCTCACGATCTATATAATAGGGAAGTGGTGCTACGCCAAGAGCATAGAGGGCTTCCTTAAACTCCTCATGCGGGCCATCATAAAGGAAACGGAGAGTACGGCCACGAGATGTCGTATTATCTATGACTTCGGCCACCATGGCATTGTCATCGCCAAAGTAAAGCTTATTGCCAATACGTATCTTGCGGGCTGGGTCTACAAGCACATCCCACAGACGGAATTCCTCGTTAAGTTCGCGAAGCAAGAATACCTCAATGCGTGCACCCGTTTTCTCCTTATTACCAAAGAGACGTGCAGGAAACACACGCGTATCGTTAAAGAGGAATGCATCACCTTCATCAAAATAGTTTAGCACCTCCTTGAATAGACGATGCTCTATTTCACCCGTTTTCTTATGTACAACCATTAACTTAGAGTCATCGCGGTGGAAAGTAGGCTCCATCGCAATACGTTCCTCAGGAAGATTGAATTTAAATTGTGACAGTTTCATATATATTGTTATTTATTAGATTCTCTGCAATACAATTGGTTCAAGAGTTTTCTGAATTATCCGAAAGCTCCACCCCTTCCAACCAGTTAGTAAAATCCTCTATGCTCATACAGTCGGCAAGTGAGGTATCCCCCACCCTTGTGCGTTCCAAACCAGTAAGATGAGCTCCGCTCTGTAATGCTCCGCCAATATCACGAGCCAAAGCACGAATATAAGTACCCTTACTGCACACCACACGAATGACAATATCGGGAAGACTGCATTCCAAGAGTTCAATCTCATCAATGACAAGGGTCTTGGCCTTTAGCTGCACCTCTTCTCCCTTACGAGCCAGTTCATAAGCACGCTTTCCATCGACCATACAAGCCGAGAATGAGGGAGGGACCTGTTCGATGGTACCAATAAACCCTTTCAGAGTATCCTCTACCAATTCGCGAGTAATATGTTCTGTTGGATAGGTCGCATCGATGGGCTTTTCCAAATCATACGACGGGGTGGTGGCTCCTAATCGGATATGTGCCACATACTCCTTGGTTTGATATTGAAACTCCTCGATACGTTTCGTGGCCTTTCCCGTACAGAGTATCATCACTCCGGTAGCCAAAGGGTCAAGTGTCCCCGTATGCCCCACTTTAAGTTTCTTCACGCCCATCTTGCGGCAAAGCAAGTAGCGTACCTTATTTACTACAGCAAATGAGGTCCACGTATAGGGTTTGTTTATACAGATGATTTCTCCGGCTTTGAAATCCATTAGGCAATCGTTAAGTTATGTCCGGTAAAAAGCAAGATTAAGATGATACCACCCACAATAATGCGATACCATCCAAAAGCCTTAAAGCCGTACTTCGTAACAAAGTTAATAAAGAATTTGATAGCCAATAAAGCTACGATGAATGCTACGGCATTACCAATGAGTAGCGTAGAGAGATTATCGGTAATAATATCAAGGCCACCCTCTTTCACCAGGTCATATACCTTGTACACAGTAGCAGCAAGCATCGTGGGCACAGCGAGAAAGAAGGAGAACTCTGCAGCTGCCTTGCGCGTCAAACGTTGCGACATACCACCCACGATAGTGGCCATTGAACGTGACACACCAGGAATCATCGAGATGCATTGGAAAAGTCCCACCATAAGGGCACGTTTCTCGGTCAATTCAGTCTTCTCGCTGCCTTTATTGAATATTCTATCACAAAAGATCATAAATATACCACCGAGAATCAGCGTTACAGCCACTACCTCTACACGTTCAAGCATAGCATCAATGGCATCGCTGAAAAGCAAACCAAATACTGCTGCGGGGATGAAGGCTATAAATAGCTTCCAGTAGAAATCATACTTATGGAGCATACGCTTTACCCAAGGAGTATCCTCAGGCACGGGAGTAGAATTCAACTGGAAGAAACGTTTCCAATAAAGGATCAATACCGAGAGGATAGCTCCAAACTGAATAATAAAAGTAAATGCCTTCACAAAGTCGGTACTCTCCACGCCCAACAGGTTCTGAGCAATAATCATATGCCCCGTAGACGATACGGGAAGGAATTCTGTCAAGCCCTCAACAATGGCAATGACGATAGTTTCAAATACATTCATAACAGAGGTTCTAAGGACGACAGGTTAACAATCATCGCTTTTCTTGTTCTTTGAACGGAACATGATAGCAAATATCATAAATACAAATCCCACGAAACACACGAGGGGAGCAACAACGATACGTCGCGTACTGAAGATATCCGGTTCGAAGTGCATTTCAGTAGAGCTGGGACCGGTCATAAGCAGAAGGCCGGCAATGATGATGACTACTCCTATCGCAATAAGAATAAAGTTAATCTTGTCGAGAGCGAATTTCTCTTTCATCTTATAAAGTTTTTTGTTTTCAGTTTACTAAACGTTCAATTAAATGTAGTATAAGTCTCCTGCTTTCATGCGTAAAAAGCGATTAATAGACACATACGCACACAGCAAAGTGATGAGTATGCCAAAGAGCATCACACTACAGCCTACAATGGTAAGTGTCGATGACGTGAAAAGATGGACCATCTGAGGTTCATAATGAAGCAGAAGATAAATACCACCACCAAGGAATCCATTCGCCAAAACACCAGAGAGTATACCGATTCCCAAGTTACGCATTAAGAAAGGTCTACGAATGAATCCCCAACTAGCTCCCACGAGCTTCATCGTATGCAACAAGAAACGCTGTGAATAAATTGTAAGCTTGATTGTATTGCTGATAAGAGCAAACGAGATAAGCGACAATGCCAAAGCCAAGGCAAGCAATAGCGCACTTATCTTTCGGATATTATCATTCACATTATCCATCAACTCACTCGGATAGGACACCTCGCGTATCTGCGTGTAACGCATCAGTCTATTCTTAATGGGAACAATACTATCCGTATTGGCATAATCAGCTTTAAGCTTTACCTCAATGGATGCCGTATAGGGGTTATAACCCAAGAACTCCGTAGGGTCAAGTCCCATTGACTCCGTTTGTTCAGCGAGGATATCCTCCTTTGATATATAGCGCACCTCCTTCGTATAGCACTGCTCCTCTACGTAGTGTACAATACGATCTACCTCTGCGGGCTTGGCATCATCGTTGAGAAGCAACGACAACTCCAGATTTTCCCTTACATGATCAGACAAATGACCAGCCGTAAGTACGACCATCACTACAGAGCCCAACAACAAGAGCACCAACGAAGTGCTAATACATGCCGTAATGAACTGAATATCTATCGCACTCTTTTTCTTCTGTTTCATATACCAAAT
>JAZOPX010000059.1:0-9640 GCA_045655845.1 Bacteroidaceae bacterium | reverse complement strand
TTTCGGTACTAACAACTTCGTCGCCGCCTGTGGAACCTCCACCGATAGGTTGCTCTTCATCACAACTGGCAAATACGCTAAGAAAAGCACAAATACCTACCATGAATAAATTACGATAGTTTCTTTTCATAATAAATGTATCATTAAATTTATAATTATTGAGAATTATGTTCTTTTTACCTAATACCTAATAGCAAACTCGGCTGCAAATTTACACTTTTTTACAATAAAACAAACAAAAAAGCACAAAAAAGAACGTTTTTGTAAAATATGCTGAGCAAAATGTTGTTTTTGGCTTCTGAAGGGAGACTTGTAGTGTGAGGGGCCGAGCGATGTTTCTTTGTGTGGCTATTGCTGGTAAAATTAAAGTAGCATCTCTGTTTAATTTATTGATTGATGGCGTCCATACGCGCAAATGCTCGCGAGCATTCGCGCGTATGGTCGTGAGCATTCGCGCGATTGCTCGCCATCAATAATTGCTGTGGTACTGGGCAAATATGCTGAACGTACAAGTCTCGCATACGCATGGACGTTCATGTCTTACGGGGTTTGCCAAATGGATTTTGGCGTTTTTTTAACTTTTCTTTGCTTTTATAGAATATAAACCCTACCTTTGCGACTTTTTGAGGAAGTGGCTCCGAATGAAATGATTATAAAATTATATAGAAAAGAAAAACTTATGAAAGGTAAATTGATGATGTTATTAGCCTGTCTCTTTATGGGGGCAAGCGTAGTAACTGCTCAGACGGCTAAGGTAATAGGTCTTGTTATTGGAGCCGAAGACAATGAGCCTGTGATTGGTGCTACAATCACGGTTAAGGGTATGCCTGCATTGGGTACCATAACAGACCTTGACGGTAAGTTCGTTTTTGAGAATCTTCCGAACAGTGCGAAGACCTTGGTGGTTTCGTACGTCGGAATGGCTACTCAGGAGGTGACTGTACGCCCTTATGTCAAGGTAGTGTTAGAACCCGACACTGAGGTGTTGGAGGACGTAATCATTACAGGTTACGGATCGGCCAAGAAATTAGGTTCGGTGGTAGGTTCTGTCGCTGCGGTATCTGGTGAAAAACTGGAGAAAATTCCTGTTGCAAATATCGGTGATGCGTTGCAGGGACAGGTCTCAGGTCTGCAGGTGTACACCTCAAGTGGTGAGCCCAGTGCGGGCGTTAGCATCCGTTTGCGTGGTGTGAGTTCTATCAGCAGTAGTTCTGAGCCGCTCTTCATTCTCGACGGTTCGCCCATCTCTTCTGGCGCATTCACAGCCTTGAATCCTAATGACATCGAGTCTATGACTGTGCTCAAGGATGCCTCTTCGACTGCCATTTACGGATCTCGTGCGGCGAATGGTGTTATTATCCTGACATCAAAGAAGGGAAAGAAGGGACAGAAAGCAAAAATCAATGTGAGCGCGCAATATGGTATCTCTCAGATGACCGGCGACAACGCACAGATGATGAATGCTGAGCAGTGGCTGAACTTTCAAGAGGTGCTTGACCCTAGTCTGAAGTATGATGCAGAGTTCCAGAAGTCAAAGAAGTTTACCATAGACAACGGCATCTCTACCGATTGGACTGATGTGTTCTTCGGAGGCACTGCTCCTACCAAACAATTGGATGTTAATGTAACTGGAGGTGACGATGTCCTTAACTATTATCTTTCAATGGGACACTACGATGCTGAGGGTATCATGGACGACTCTAATATGCGTCGTGAGACATTCCGCGTAAATCTTGAGTCGAACGTAAACCGTTGGATGAAGGTGGGTGCCAACTTGAATCTCTCTTATCAGAAGTTCTTGACTGCGGCATTTGGAGAGCAAGGTAGTTCTCCTTACAACAAGGCTTTTGCTGCACGTACCTATCGCCCCGACCAGTCTTACTATGAGATCTTGACCGACAAGAATGGCAATTTTACTGGCTTTGGTGAACGTCTGGACTACTTTGACAAGATAAATGATTATAACCCCTATTACTTGTCGGAGATTCAGCCCAATTCGAATGATATGGTACGTCTCAATGGTAATACGTACATTAACATCAATCCAATTAAGGGCTTGAACATCCGTTCGGCACAAGGTATCGATGCATTCGATTATCGTAGTTCGTATGTAGCGCTTCCGATAGGTCCGTTTGAGGGTATGGGTATGGCTGCCGAACAGTTCCAACGTTCTTATTCATTCACGCTGACCAATACAGCAGAATACAAGTTTAATGTGAATGGTAGAAACGATTTCACATTCTTGCTCGGTCAAGAGGCAATCGTAAGTAAGAATGACGCTTTTAGCGTCAATGTGGATGGACTTACAGATCCTCGTTTGGTATTGATGAGTGCAGCTTCTGTTCCTAGTTTGCCTGGACATTCGAAGAACGAGAAGGTCTTCAATTCATACTTCACTACATTCGCTTACTGCTTTGGTGACAAGTATTTCTTGGATGCCAGTTTCCGTCGCGATGGTTCTTCTCTTTTCGCTAAGAATCATCGTTGGGGTAACTTCTGGTCAGCTGGCGCCATGTGGAACATCACTCAGGAGGATTTCATGAGAAATGTTACCTGGATGAACAAGTTGCAACTCAAGGCTAGTTACGGTTCGGTGGGTAACTCATCAGGTCTCTCTCCTTACATGGCCTTGGGGCTTGTGGGTACTGGCCCTTTATATAATGGTGTAGGTGGTACGGCAATCGCTAACCCTGCCAATCCTGATTTGACTTGGGAGGTCGTGAAGTCCACCAACATCGCGGTGAGCACTCGTGTAATCAATCGTGTAGATCTGGATGTCGAGTTCTATAACCGCAAGACCGAGGATATGCTAATGGCTATTCCTTATTCCTATACTACAGGTTTCGCCAGCGGTTGGGGTAATGTGGCTGGTATGCGCAACCGAGGTTTCGATGCAAGTGTCAACGTTGACGTGTTGCAGGGGCTCCATGACATTTACTGGAGTATTTCTGCTAACGTAAACTATAACCGGAATGAGATTACCTCACTCTTTAATGGCATGGACGAATATGTGCTCACCGGTACAGGATGGAAGTTGCAGGTAGGCAAGCCTTATGGTGAGTTCTTCAATACCCGTTGGGCAGGTGTTGACCCTCGTGATGGTTACAACATGTGGTACGATAAAAATGGTAACCTGACTAAGGTGTATTCCGAAAATGATGCCGTGTTCACAGGCAAGCAGAGTTTTGCACCATGGACGGGTGGCTTGGGCACTCGTCTTGCATGGAAGGGATTGACTGTAGGTGCAGACTTCTCATTCATCTGTGGTCAGTATATGATCAACAATGAACGCTGGTTTACCGAGAACCCACAATTCGCATCTAAAGACAACCAGACCCTTGCGATGCTTAAAATGTGGCAGAAACCGGGTGATGAAACCAAGATCTCAACACCTGACTCTCCGATGCAGATTCTTGACACTCACTTGTTGGAGGATGCATCCTTTATGCGCTTAAAGAACTTGACCGTGAGTTATACGCTCCCCCAATCATGGATGCGAAAGACTCAGTTTATGGGCGGTTGTCGTGTATATTTCGTAGGACGTAATCTCTTGACCTTTACAAAGTATCAGGGTTATGACCCCGAGATAGACAATAACCTACAGATTGGTAATTATCCGAACACTAAGCAGTATACGCTGGGATTAGAGTTGACCTTCTAATTATTAACACATAGTGAAACTATATATATGAAGAAACTACAAATATTATTTGCGTCGGTATTCGTTGCTTTCGGGATCACTTCTTGCGACATGGATACCTATCCGTACGATAGTATCGAGGAGTCAACCTATATGACCTCCTTGAATGACTTTGCAAATGCTCGAATCGGTCTTTATTCTCATTATCGTTCACTTACAACTGGTGGCTTTGTTTTGACTCCTGAGATTCAGTGCGATGTTTTCCATGCAGTGGCCGGATTCTCTAACTCTTATGGAAGTCTATATCGTTGGGATTTTCAACCTTCAGAAGGTACATTTGAATCTATCTGGGCCGCCTACTATGCGCAGATTTCTCGCGCCAACTACTTTATTGATAGTTATGAGAAGGCCTTGAAGGGTGAGAGCGGCGTGTTTAGCAAGGAGGAGTTGAAGACTATGGGCGCTTATGCTGCTGAGGCCTACTTTACTCGTGCTTATGACTATCTGCACCTTGCAGGTTATTTCTGTGAGGCTTATGATGCGAAGACTGCCGATAAAGTGTGGGGAGTACCCTTGCAGAAGACCTATGCACCCTCTTCGGACAATGCTACCTATCCTGGTCGTGCAACATTGAAGGCGACCTTTGACCTGATTATGAGTGACATCAAACAGGCTGAGACATTGGTTAATCCTGAACTTATTCTTGCCGAGAATCAACGTAAAATTAATTACATATCCAAGGATGTAGTCACTGCATTGAAGGCTCGTGCAGCATTGCAGATGCAGGACTACAAAACAGCAGTCTCTGCTTCAACCTCTTTAATCTCTTCTGCCAAATATCCGCTGGTTACTTCTGTAGAGGAGTATCGTAGGATGTGGGTTAACGATGAAGGCTCTGAGGTAATGTGGCAGATCTATATGAGCCCCGATGAGTTGGGCGCTGCTACGGGAACAGTTTTCTGGGGATCATACAAGGAGGACTCTAGCAAAATGAAAATGGACTATATCCCTTCGCAGAAGTTGATAGATTTGTATGATGAGGAAGATGATATCCGTTTCCCCGTGTTCTTTGCACCATTTAACCTGAAGGTTGCTTCTGGCGCAAGCGGTGACATCTACGTGTTCAATAAATATCCTGGTAATCCTAATCTTTATGCTTCGCTTAATACGGATAACCACTTTACTAACATGTCAAAGCCTTTCCGTATAGCAGAGCAATATCTGATTGCTGCAGAGGCTTATCTGGGTATGAATGATTTGGGTAAGGCTGGTACTTATTTGAATTTGTTAATGACCAAGCGTATTGCCGGTTTCAAGAAAGCAAATTACTCGGATCCTGCAATATTGATGAATGCCATAAAGGCAGAGCGTCAGCGAGAACTGGTTGGTGAAGGTTTCCGCTTGACCGACCTCAAGCGTTGGCATGAGGGTGTAAAACGTGAGAATGCAATTCAAAATAGAAGTCTGGTGCTTTATCCTGGGGCAGAGACAACAACCGCTTTGACAAAGTTTGCGGATGATTACCGTATGGTATGGCCCATCCCCAAGGCAGAAACTGACGTTAATCCTCAGATTAAAACGCAACAGAATCCTGGTTATTAATGTAATAAAATGTAATCGTAATGAAATTTAATAAGATATACGCATTTTTGCTCGCTGCGATGGTCTTTGCAGGATGCTCTGATGAGGACGAGATCTCTTGGAATAGCCAGGATGCAACTATCGGCATGGGCGAGGTAGAGTTCATCTGTAAAGAGAACAAAAACATAGTAAGCGTGCCTATTGTTGTAGAGGGAAATCGAAACGGCGCCATTGAGGTGACTGTTGATGTTGCTGAGTATGGTGAAAATCCTGCTATGGCCAACGTACACTACTTCCTCACTTCGAACAAGATTATCATTCCTGCAGATGCTACCACAGGAGAAATTGAGTTCAGAGTTGTTGATGACAATGATATCAATGAATCTCGTACCTTTGTTGTCACACTTAAGAGTGTAAAAGGAAAAGCTACTATTGCTGCTGATGCAAAAAACACAGTGGTGGTGGTTAAGGACAATGACTCTCAGTTGTATGAAAGATTGCAGGGCCGTTGGAAGATGACATCGGATAGTGAATATCTGGGTGCTCTGTCATGGAAGGTGAATATCATCGGTGCTGAAGAGGGTGCCGAGGGCTACAATGAAGTGCTTCAGGTTACAGGTCTTGCCGAATATGAAGGTACATCTATGACCTTGCAGTTCAATTATGACAATGCGACCAAGAAGGGTTATGTGTACATCCCATTTGGTACTCTTTTGGCAAAGGGCACTGACATAGGTTTTGAAGAAGAAGGCTATGAAGTCAAGACTGCAACGTTTGATAGCAAAGATAATTTCATCACAACGGGTGGAATATACGGCTATTGGAACGAAGACTTTACAGAGATAACATTCGATAAGGGGCAGACGTTGTTTGCTTGGGTATACTATAATGGTAGCCCAACAGCCGATATGTTCCTATTCGATTGCTCAAACATCAAGTTGATAAAGTGATATTGTTTGAAATGTAGAGATGGAGGTGCCAGGAGGGACAAGGCTTCTGGCACTCCTTCTTTTTAACATAAAGCTGTGGCTATGAAAAAAACATTTCTTTTCTTTTTGATTACCATCTTCTTCTCTTTTGCAGGTCAGGCTAGAGAGGTCAGTGAGCAGTATGCGAGAGAATATGTTCTCAACTACATGTCCTTGCGTACTTCAGGAGAGCACACCATCAAGAGTCTTGAGAGGGTTAACTCTTCTTGTTACTTTATCAATCTGGCTCCACAGGGTTGGGTTATACTCTCAGCCGATGACGTTGTTGACCCTATTCTTGCATATTCTCTGAATGGTAGCCTGAAGGAGAATGACATGCCTGAAAATATGCGCTATGTCATGTCGGCATTTGAGAAAAACATCGAGGAGATCGTTCGAGTTGAAAAGACACAACACCCTCGTTGGATGCATCCGGTGATGTCGTTAACTCGCGCTGGCGATAATAAAATAGAACCTCTCATCCAAGTCAATTGGAACCAGGGTACGCCCTACAACACCTATTGCCCACGTAAAGAGGCCCTGGTGGGTTGTGTGGCTGTGGCTATGGCGCAGGCGATGAGCGTTCATCGCTATCCTGCACGTCCACGAGGACAAGTGAGTTATAGCAGTGCCTTATATGGAGGCTTGAATATCAATTTCGATAACGAGCGTGCTTATAACTGGGATAATATCATTAATCCAGAGAAGGATAATTATGATGATTTGGCGCGTTTCCTCTATCATGCCGGTATGAGTGTCCGTATGGTTTATGGAGTAGAAAGATCGGGTATTCCAAGCAGTGAGGTAAGCCGTATATCGCAAGCATTGATGAATCACTTCTCTTATCCTGAAGGGGTTACCTATCATTGGCGCGATACGTACGATGGCGATTGGGAACAAATGTTGTTGAATGAGCTGAGTGCGGGCAGAGCAGTCGTCTACAATGCAATTGATTCAAAAGCGAAGGCCGGACATAGCTTCAATATTGATGGCTGCGATGGCAATAGCCTGTTTCATGTCAATTGGGGTTGGGGAGGACATGGTAATGGATACTTCTCGCTTACCTACTTGCTTGACAAATCGATGAATATGAACTACGACGAAGAGCATGTTGCAGTGGTGGGTATTGGTTCGCCTGCGCAGATGTTCCGTAGCATTTCGCTAAGCAACAATCACATCGAAGGTGGACTTACCTTTGGTGCTGTAGTGGGTAGCGTCTTGGTGAATGGAGAGAAGCCTTTGGATAGCTATGAATTAAGCGTACATGGAATAAATAATTCCGGCACAGATTCAGAAACCTCGGTACCTTTTGTTATCGAAGATGGCTTGCTTAGAACCACAGAAGTCTTGCAGCAGAGAACTGAGCCATGGAGCATCGAGATTAGCGTTCTTGATACGAAAAGTGGTGCTGAGCTGACTCAAGGATTTAGAGTGTACGTGGATCCTTGGCAAAGTTTGGAGACTATCACCTCTTTGTCTTATGATCGTGCAGAGAGAACTTTTACGCTCAAGACAAAGCATAATGTAAGCTATACCTTAACCGATAATATGGGCATTGTTGTCGCTGGTGGAAATCTGGAGCCCGTCCCCGAGTTGGTCCTCGATATGGATGACTTTTCAGAAGACGAGTATCTGCTCAAATTACAATGTGAGGAAGAGGTAAAGGATATCAGAATCATCAATAATAAATAATATGACTCCGATGATGAAAACGAATAAGTCTTTTTATATGCTTGGGCTTGCTTTCTCGCTCTGCCTTTTATCTTGTGGTGAGGATGAACCCGACGTGGAACAAAAGGAAGCTGAGAAAGCTATCACCATAAGTACCACCGTATTCACTCAGGCGAGCCCTACATTGGATTTTGTCGAAGGTGATGCAATGAATCTATTTGCCAAGACCTATGGCTCGGCTTCTGCCCCCAACAAGGTAGATGATGTGAAGGCCGTTTCTTGTGGTGGAAGTTGGAAGATAGAGCCGGAGGTGATGATTGGTGAGAGCGAGAACCTGTTCATTTATGCCTATGCTCCCTACACCGAAGGACTGGAGGAGACTGCAGCCATACCTGTAGATGTGCGTACCCAACAGGATGTGTTGTATTCTGGCTCGTTTGTCCCTGTGAGCTACCGGACGAATCATGCAAAGCTCACGATGAAGCATGCCTTATCCTTGGTGGCGTTCAACATTTCGGCACAGGGCTATTCAGGGAACGGAGAGCTGCAGAGCCTGTCTATCGCAGGTGATGCTGTGTATACCACCGGAGTAATGAGCATCGATAAAGGTCGAATCATAGGCAGGGGGCAGGAGGACTTTGAGATGTCCGTATCCAAGACTATTGGCGCCAACGGTTGGGAAAATGACCTCCCTCGAATGTGGCAGATACCTTTCGCCACTAAGGGAGAGGAGGTGTGCTTGACTGCAAAGATTGATGGCAAGTCTTATAAGGCGATATTCCCGGAGGTGGAGATGAAGAGTGGCTTTCAATACATTTTCCGTATGATACTGACCGATTATGGTTTGGAGTTCATCCCTAACCAGACACAGACTATCTCGTTGAACGTAGAGTCAGATCAGCCCGAACAGTTGGACGGATATGGAGTGCTGCACGTCACCCACTCTGCGTCTTCGTTCGTCGTTCCCGAATTGTTGGGCGACAATGTGTTTGGCTCTGTGCGATGGGGCGACGACATGGTTTCGACCTATCGGGTAGGAGAGGAGCACTCCTATAACCAGGGAGACGGCACTAGTGTGCTGTCTGTGGAGACTTGGAACTCTACTGGCTTTAAGCTGAAAAACTTAATTGGTGTGGAGGTCATAGATATCTCTCAGTATTGATAGCTGAATGCTTCCGATACATATAGAAAGAGGACACCTGTCGTGCCCTCTTTCTGTTTTATATTTATGGCGCTGGTCTTTGTTGCGTCAGTAGCTAGTGATGTGCTCATCGCTAGCTACTGATGCGTGTGTTGCTAGCTAGCGTCGTACTCATCGCTAGCTAGTGAGGTGTTATTGCTTTTTGCCTTTTGCCTTGTAGTACAGTACGCTGCAATTCTTTTTCAAGAATAGTTTGCGGGCAGTCTTGCCTATCTCCTCTGTTGTGACGGAGCAGTAGCGTGCTAGTTCGTCGGCCAGTTCTTGGTCTTGCCCGATGAGTGTCAGCTGTGCCATGGCAACGGCGCGGTTCAGATAGTTGATGTTGTTGAACGTGCGCTCCGACTCTGAGCGGTTGCGCACCTTGTTGAGTTCTTCGACATCAACGGGAGTGTGCTTCAAGAGGTCCAATTCGTTCCATACAGCCTGTTCGGCTTGCTCCAAGGTGGTACCCTCGGTGATGCGCCCCATGATGAAGAGGAGTCCGGCATCGATGCTGCCTTGGATGTAGGCATCTACGGAGGTGAAGATGCGCCTGTCGTGTACGAGATGGCGTATGAGACGGCTCGACTGACCTGCCGA
>JAZOPX010000058.1:0-4635 GCA_045655845.1 Bacteroidaceae bacterium | reverse complement strand
GTGTCGGTGGAGCTGGCGCAGTGGCGCAAGGAGACTATCGGCGACCTGAGGTATGCATTGCGGTTTGACATCCCGGAGAGGAGGGACGAGGCCGTGGAGGGCGAGGCAAGCATAGGGTTCGCCCTGAAGCGACGACAGGAGGTGGTGCTGGACTTCCGCGAGAGCGCGGAGCGCATCCACCAGGTGAGGGTGAATGGTAGGGCGTGTGACTACGCCTTCGCGAACGAACATCTCATCGTACCCCGACGCTACACACGCAGGGGCGAGAACCGCGTGGAGATCATCTTCACGGCAGGGGAGCAGTCGCTCAACCGCAACGAGGAGTATCTGTATACGCTGCTCGTGCCCGACCGGGCCCGTACGGTGTTTCCCTGCTTCGAGCAGCCGAACCTGAAGGCGGAGTTTACCCTGCAGCTGGAGGTGCCTGAGGCATGGGAGGCGGTGTCGAACACGGAGGTGGAGACCCTGCTCGTGACGGAGGGGCGCAAGCTCATCACCTTCAAGCCCACGGAGCCGCTGAGCACCTACCTCTTCTCCTTCGTGGCAGGAAGACTGCAGAGGGTGGAGTATCAGGATGGCGAGCGCACCATAGCGGCCTATCACCGCGAGGTAGACGAGCAGAAGGTGGCGCAGCTCGATGTGATCTTCGAGCAGGTGGCCTCGTCGCTCCGATGGCTGGAGGAGTATACGGGCATACGCTATCCGTTTGCCAAATATAGCCTGATCATCTTGCCGGGGTTCCAATATGGAGGTATGGAGCATACGGGAGCCACGCTATACAACGACAGGAGCATGTTCCTCAGCGAGCACCCTACGCTCGATGAGGAGCTGGCACGCACGGAGCTCATAGCGCACGAGACGGCCCACATGTGGTTTGGCGACTATGTCACGATGGATTGGTTTGACGATGTGTGGACGAAGGAGGTCTTTGCCAACTACTTTGCCGCACGCATCACCGAACCGCTGTTCCCCGAGGTGAACCACGAGCTGAACTCGATAAAGAACTACACCGCCTCGGCACTGAGCGAAGACCGCACACCGGGCACCAATGCCATACGTCAGGACCTGGACAACCTGCGCCATGCGGGATTGATATACGGTAGCATCATCTACAACAAGGCGCCCGTGATGATGGACAAGCTGGTGGAGATCATGGGCGAGGAGGCCTTCCGCGAGGGCATACATGAGTATCTCACGACCTTTGCCTACGGCAATGCCACGTGGGACGACCTGATCGCCATCCTCGATGCCAAGAGTGAGGACGACCTCGCCGCGTTCAGCGACGTGTGGGTCAACCAGAAGGGAATGCCTCACATCACCTTCACCGAGGAGAAAGATACGCTCACCATCGTACAGAGCGACCCTTGGGAGCGCTCGCTCGTGTGGCCCCAAAGCTTCGATGTCACCTTCGTGGGCAATGATGGGGAGAGGGTAGTGGAGGTGAACCTCTCTTCGGAAAAGTTCGTCACTGCTATCCCCGAAGGCTCGGAGGTGATACTCCCCAATACCGATGGACGGGGCTATGGCTTGTTTGTCCCCACGGAAAAGACCATGGGATGGCTCCTCGGACATTGGCAAGAGACCGAGAACGAAACCACCCGACAAGCCCTGCTGATGATGCTCTACGAGAACTACAAGGCCGAGCTGATAGAGGATAGCGTGTGGATGGATGCTCTGATGCGCGGATTGGTTGTGAAAAGGAATCCCTTGATAGCCTCGACCATCTGTGGATATCTCGGCGGTCCGCTCCGCGAGGTGGGGACAGAGGAGCTGGAGGAGCAGTTGTGGCAACAGGCACAGCGACACCCCATCGCCTCGTGTCGCTTGCAACTCATGCGCCTGCTCATCTCCAATGCCAAGGCCCCAAGAAGCCTCGAGAGACTATACGGGATATGGGAGCAGCAGACGCATCCGCAACTCAGCGAGCGCGACTATACCAACATGGCCTACGAACTGGCGCTCCGCATGCCGCAGCAGTACGAGCAGCTCATGGAGGAGCAGCGCTCGCGCATCGGTAACCCTGACCGCATACGTGAGTTTGACTTCGTGTGCCGAGCCGTCTCGCCCGATACGCTGACCATGGATTCGGTGTTCGTATCGTTGCTTAAGGCCGAAAACCGAAGGGTAGAGCCTTGGGCAGAGAAGGCACTGGCCTATCTGAACCACCCCTCGCGCGAAGCTTATGCCGTGAAGTACATACGCCCGGGGCTGGAAGTGTTACAGGAGGTGCAGCGCACGGGTGACATCTTCTTCCCGAAGAAGTGGGCCAATGCCCTGCTCAAGAATCATCGTAGCGATGAGGCACGCCACGAGGTGGAGGCATTCTTCGATGCACACCCCGACTATCCCGTGCTGTTGAAGAATAAGGTGTTGCAAGTGGTGAATTGATGCCTGTCTCCACGAATTGTTACCCGATAATTTGCATATCCGTGGGCTTTGGCTTAACTTCGCGACTTGTTAATAATGTAGAATATTTTAATGGAGAACGGGCAGTTCGGATAACTCCCAACTCCTAACTCCTAACTCTCAACTAAAAAAACTCCCTTGGACACCTACAAGACCATAGCAGCCCCGTGCGAGGGCATATTTACCGAGAAGCGCAGCAAGTTTATCGCTATGGCGTTTCCCGTGACTACGCTTGACGAGATCAAGGAGCATCTGGCGGTGTGTCAGAAGAAGTACTTCGATGCACGCCACGTATGCTATGCCTATATGCTGGGGCATGAGCGCACGAACTTCCGCGCCAACGACAACGGCGAACCCTCGGGCACGGCAGGGCGTCCCATACTGGGAGCCATCAATAGCCGCGAACTTACGGACATCCTCGTCGTGGTGGTGCGCTACTTCGGGGGTATCAAGTTGGGCACGGGAGGACTCATCGTGGCCTACAAGGCGGCAGCAGCCGAAGCACTCGACGTGGCGGAGGTGGTGGAGAAGACCGTAGACCTGACGCTGGACGTCTACTTCGAATACCCGATGATGAACGATGTGATGCGCATCGTCAAGGAGGAGGAGCCCACGGTGGTGGAGCAGGACTTCCAGATGGATTGCCGACTGCGCCTCTCCATACGGGCCTCACGCATGCCGCGTCTGCGCGAGCGCTATGAGCAACTCGCCCTCGAGACGGGACGCATACGCCTGGGCGACGAGAGTCAGGAGGGCTGACCATGATATCTCGCTGAGACTCATGGATGAGACTCGGCAGATGACCTTGATAGCGACCTGACGGCTCTTCGCGTCGCTCAGAATGACAGAGACCTCTGGGTAAATGCTATATTGTCTCCATATTTTTTTTCAAGCCCCGTATACCTCCCGGTGTAGCGTGTCGCTCACCCTATCGAGTGGAGTGGCCTCGGTGTCTATGGTGCCCATGAGGCGGAGTTCTACAGGGAGGCTCTCCTCGGTGTAGGCAGGTTGTATGTAAGGGTAGTCGTATAGGGTAAGGCCGATGCGCTCGTAGAAACGGATGCGGCGGCGAGTCATCTCGTCGGTGGGTGGCTCGGCCTCGAGGACGAGGGGTTTGCACTGCTCGTGGATGAATGCTTTGAGTGCTTCGCTACCATACCCTTGTGAGCGTAGGGCGGGGCTGATGGCAAAGTGCTCGATGTAGATGAAGTCGGCAAACTCCCACGTGGTGAGGAGGCCGAGGGCTTTTGGGCTGTTAGCTATTGGCGCTTGGCTATTAGCTTTTGGCTTTTGGCTATTGGCCTGCAGCTCCGCTGCACCGTTATCGTCTTCGCTGGAACCAACAGCTAACGGCCAATGGCCAACGGCTTGCAGCTTTGCTGCATAGTTATCATCAACTATCGCGTACATCGCGTAGCGCGGTTCTTCGTTGATGAGGCGGGCGATGCTTTCCACAGGGCGTTGCTCGTCGATGGGGAAGGACTGGAGGTAAATGCGAACAAGCGAGTCCCAGTAGGGGCTCGCTTGATTCTTTATGGGATGTAGGTGTAGCATTTTTGTTCAGAGTTTAGTGTTAACAACTTCGTTGTTGAGCTTCGGCTGCGCTCGCTGAAAAATTGCAAGTAAACTTGCATTTTGCTCGCTGGCACGAACCTTTAGTGTTTAGAGTTTAGTTTCAGCCTTTAGTTTGAACGGTTATGGGATTATAGGTGAAAAGCCATCCGAATGATAAGACCTACTTTTCAAGGCCAAGGCTAAAAGCCAAAAACAAACTCCTAACTCCCAACTCCTAACTTCTAACTCCTAACTCCTCTCATACTTCAACTTATCTCCCTCCTTGTCGTAGGTGACGGCGATGGTCTGCTCGCCCTCTATGGCATCCTCGATGAGCATCTCGGAGAGTTCGTCTTCGAGGTAGGTCTGCACGGCACGCTTCAGGGGTCGGGCACCATACTGTGGGTCGTAGCCTTTGCGGGCGATATAGTCGCGTGAGGGCTCGTCGACGTTCACGCTGATGCCGAGGCCTGCGAGGCGCTGGATGAGCTTGTCCACCTCGAGGTCGGCGATGGTGCGCAGGGCCTCGGTGTCGAGGGTATCGAAGGTGACAATCTCGTCGATACGGTTGAGAAACTCGGGCGAGAAGGTCTTGTTGAGGGCCTTCTGGATGACGCTGCGCGAGTGCTCCTTGTCGTCAAACTCCATCTGGGTAGAGAAGCCTACGCCACGGCC
>JAZOPX010000057.1:0-2919 GCA_045655845.1 Bacteroidaceae bacterium | reverse complement strand
TCTGGGGCGACGTGGTGCAGGGCTTGATCCTCGTGTGTGGAGCCATCTTCGCAGCGGTGTACTTGGCTGTGGGTACCGAGGGTGGCGTGATGGGATGCTTCGACATCGCCTTGGAGAACGACAAACTGCGCCTCTTCGACTGGAGCAACTCCTGGTCACAAGCCACCTGGTGGGTTATCATCATCGGCGGATTGGCCAACAACCTCATCTCCTACACCTCCGACCAGACCGTCATCCAGCGCTACCTCACCACACCCGATGAGAAGTCGGCCGGACGCGGCATCCTGGTCAATGGTGTGATGAGCGTGTTCGTCTCCGTAGCCTTCTACATGATCGGTACGGGACTCTATACCTTCTATAAGACACACCCCGCCGAACTCGACGTCACCATGGGCCAGAGCGACGCCATCTTCCCCTTCTTCATGATGAGCCAGATGCCTGCCGGCGTGGCCGGAGCACTCATCGCAGCCATCTTTGCCGCTACCATGAGCACCATCTCGAGCAATATCAACAGTGTGGCTACGGCCTTCTCCATCGATTTCTGGAAACGCTTCCGCCCCACCACCGACTCGCAACTCGTGGTCGTAGCCCGCTGGGCATCGGTAGTGAGCGGCTTGGTAGGTCTGATGCTCGCCCTGTTCATGGCTACATGGAACATCCAGTCGTTCCTCGACTTCTTCAACGAGGCCTTGGGCCTGCTCACCAGCGGACTCGGCGGACTCTTCTTCATCGCCGTGTTCATGAAGCGCGTCAAGGGCAATGCCGCACTGGCAGGCTTCGTAGCGGGCGAGGCTGTCGTATTCTGGATGAGCGAGTACACCTCGGCCAACTTCCTGCTCTTCGGTGCCATCGGCATGGTGGTAAGCATCGTGGTAGCATGGCTGCTCTCGATCGGCTCATACTTCAAGAAGTAGTGCGACCAGGCACTGACGATTTCCGATCGACAGGAAGAGATTCTCAGTACAGAGGAGGGTGCACACACCCTCCTCTGTACTTTCTGTAGCGGCATACCGCTGGTGCCGCAGTGGGAATACCGCGATGCAGGGATCACCGTTGTCCCGTTCATCTACAATGGCAATCTGCCCTCGACGACATCCCAGTTGATGATGTCCCATAGCGCGTCGTAGTGGGCCTTCTTGTCTGCGGCATAGTCGAGATACCAACTGTGCTCCCAGCAGTCGATGCCCAGCAGAGGAGTCATCCCATGCCGCCAGGGGTTGCCGCCGCCCATCTCCTTCACGATCTGCAGGCGACCCTCGGCGTCTATGGCGAGCCACACCCATCCACTGCCAAAGAGTCCCATGGCCTCCTCCACCATCTGCTTCTTGAATATCTCCATGCTGCCGAAGTGGTAGTTGATGGCATTGACCAACCGCTGCCCCGGAGCCTTGTACTGCGATGCGGGGACAAACTGCTCGAAGTAGAGCCGATGGTTCATCACCTGCCCCGCATTGTTGTAGATGGGCCCGTCGGGAGCCTCGCGGACGATCTCTTCCACGAGCAAGCCCTCGTATTCGCTGCCAGGTATGAGCCTGTTCAGGTTGTTCACATAGGCAGCGAAGTGCTTGCCGTGGTGGTTGGCGAGAGTCTCTTCGCTGATGACAGGCTCCAGCGCATGAGCCGGATAAGGCAGTACGGGCAGCGTATAAGCCACCATCTTCAATGTTGTCATAAGAAGTAAAGATAAAAGGGTTAGCATATTCAGGTTCTTCTTTTAGGACTATAACCACACGGCAGAGGTTTTGTTCGGGCACACTACGCGAGGGTCACATCCCATCCTCATGAGCCCCCGGCGGACGAGCGCCGAGGCGTCCTATGCAATTACATTTTTGCCGCCTGGCAGGTTTTGTGCGCAACCATAAGGTAAGGGAGCATAGAGCCTTTACGAGTACAGGCAATACGTTTCCTTCATTAAAGCCACGCAACAATTATTCTGCTCGCGGGGAGAATGTTTTCTGACCGCGAGCAGAATATCTTCTATTCGCGAATAGAAAGATTTCTACTCGCGATCAGAAAAATACCGGAATGGTTCGTTTTCTGAAAATAAGGGAAGTAATCCTGCTACTTCGTTACAGCCTCTTTCTGAGGTGTAGCACCCTGGCAAGAAAACCTAAAACCTGCCAAGCGGCAAAAATGTAATTGTGTAGATTGTTTTCACCTCATTCTTAAGCCATTGCAGCACCACTCACGAGAAATCCGCCAAGGGGTGTTGTTGGCATGTTTGGGAGCAAAGCCAGAAAACCTGCCAAGGGGACATGGCATGAATAAATAAAAAAAATATCACTACCTTTGTAACTTTCGGGGCTTTTCTGCGTCTTGCAGGTGAAAAGAGACTTTACAAACACATAACGAGTGACACACGAGGAATTCAAAAGGCGGTTTATGCCGTTGCAGCAGATGCTCTATCGCGAGGCGTTCAAGGTGCTGGGCGATAGGTTTGAGGCAGAGGATGCTGTGCAGAACCTCTATGTGCGCTTGTGGGAGCAGAGGGATGACATAGGACACATCGTATCGCCCGAGGCCTATTGCCGCACGGTGCTCAAGCGTATCTGCATCGACCGCTGGCGGAGGATAAGGGCACGCGACGCAGATGTTGAGTTTGTGGAGGAGACGTCCGAGGCCAATGCTCCACCCGAGGCAGAGGGTGAGGCTGCGGCAGAGTTTCTCGAACATTTCTTCACTACCCTCCCCGAGATGCAGCGACGGGTGATGAGGATGCAGATGCGAGGAAACAGACCCGAAGAGATTGCCGAGGCGACGGGACTGACGGAAGGGAACATCAAGGTCATCGTGTCGCGCATACGAAAGAGATTCAAGGAATTGTATTATAAACGATAAGGAGTTAAAGTTATGACTGACAAACAACTGAAAGATTGGATGGAGCGCTTCTTCGACGCCGAACTGACGGTGGATGAGGAG
>JAZOPX010000056.1:0-3767 GCA_045655845.1 Bacteroidaceae bacterium | reverse complement strand
TCGTAGTGCTCCATCTTGATCTTATCGAACGGCACCGTCTGATGCGGTGTGTTGTACTCACTGTAGAAAGGATTTTTGTTGTTGTCCATACAAGAGGTCATGTTAAGTGTTGCGCCCACCATCGCCAATGCGCAGAGGGCCATCTTCGGTTGTCTGTATTTCATTCTTTGTAATAATTTATTTTGGGTACGAAATTACTCATTTTCTCGCTATTACCCAATCATTCTCCCGTTTTTTTGCACCATACGCCCTATAAAGGGGGATGGCGAGATTAGCTGACCAGCTGACCGGAACGACTCCTATGTGTTGTATTTCAGCAAGATACCTCAGTCAGCACGTACTGACCGAGGCTGACCAGCATTGACCTTGCACCTGCATCAGAAACCTTCAGGATGTGGGGCATAGAATCGGCTGTTCTTGCGGCCTAAGGCACGCAGGCGACCCTCCTTGACGAAGAGGTTGAGGAATTTTGTGGCCAGATACTCCGAGCATTCGCACAGCTGCTCCATCTGCGAGCGGTAGATGTATTCGTGGTCCTCAAAGAAGGCACGCAAGCGACGCTCGGCAATCTCGCGCGTGAGCAGGGTACGCACGGCATGTCCACCGCTCACAATCTCGGCACCGCGTAGGGCCGTCTTCAGCTCCTTGCAGGGGCGGAAGGTGATGCCCTTGACCGTCACGTCGTGGTGGGTGACGCGGTCTTCGAGGTACTTGGGCTCCTTCAACCTCAATTTAATGCTGAACGAACCTATCTCGTCCACTTGCACCGTGCGTCCATCGAGCAGGGCCTCGCTCAGCTCGTGCCCTAAGGCGTTGAGCACGGCAATGACATCGGTCTTGTTCACACTGGTGGCATGGCCTATGCGCTCGGCCATCTCCTTGGTTGTCACCGGTGCAGAGGCTACTACGCTCACTCCCATCAAGGGGTTCTTCTCGGTGGCTTCGCCCTGCAGGTCGAAGCGTGGGTTCAGTTGGTACGCTATGGTACCGCTCTTCTTTGTTGCTTTTGTCTTTCTCATATTTGTATTAAAGTTTCTTGTTTCTTGACGGCGACCATTCGCGTGAATGGTCGCGACCATCTGCGTGGATGGTGGCGAGCACTCGCGCGAATGGTCGCCATCAACAACACACAAATGCAGCTGCAAATTTATGAAAAGACAAGCACTCGTGCAAGCATTTACCCACCGATTTTATGTGGAGCGGTGAGTATTGACATCGGGATTTTGAGGTTGTATCTTTGTACCATCAACGTTGACAAAACTAAAAAACTTATTAACTCAAAACGACATGAACCTACCCATACTAAGTACCGTACAACAACAGTTGACAACCATGTTTGAACAGTGGATAACCATGATGCGCGAGGCATTACGCACCACATCAAGTAGTAAATCTTCCGCGAAGTCTGCATCACCCCTCCTCGGGAGGGGCAGGGGGGAGGCCTCCCGTCGTCCTATCCTCCCCGACATCGAGCGTGCCCTGCGTGCCAAGTATCACCTGCGATACAATGTGCTCACCGGACGCACCGAGTATCGTGCCGTGGATGCTACCGACGATGTGCCCTATCTGCCCGTGACGAAGCGTGTATATAAGACGTGGCTCTGTGAGTTGCAAGCCGAGGGCACCGACTTCTGGTGGATGGGTGGCATAGAGGCCGTGGCCGAGTCGATGCATGTGGAGGAGTACCACCCCGTAAAGGCATGGTTCGATGCCCTGCCCCAGTGGGATGGCACCGACCGCCTGCTCCCCTTGATGCAACGCCTCACCACGGACGCCCCCCTTGTGGGCTACCTCTGCCGGTGGATGCTGGCCTTCGTGCATCAGGCAAGGGGTGGCGATGCGGTGTTTGCCAATAGTGTAGCGCCACTCTTGATAAGCGACCGTCAAGGACTACACAAGAGCACCTTCTGCCGACTGCTGCTGCCCGAGGCGTTGCGCTACCTCTATACCGATAGCTTTGACCTCTCGGCCGAGGGCCAGTGCGAGCGCAAGCTGGCCGACTACCTACTCATCAACCTCGACGAGTTTGACCGCTACTCAGCGCGCAAGCAGAGCACGCTGAAGAACCTCATGCAGATGACCACGCTGAGCATACGCCGTGCGTATGAGAAGAATGCCTCGGTGCTGCCGCGCATCGCCTCGTTCATCGGCACCAGCAACAGCGATGCCCTGCTCAGCGACCCCACGGGCAGCCGCCGCTTCCTCTGCGTGGAGATTGAGGAAAGCATCGATGTGGACACCCCCATCGAGTATGCCCAGCTCTATGCCCAGTGCATCGCTATGCTTGAGAGTGGTGAGCGCCACCACTTCACCGACGATGAGGTGCGCGACATCGAGCAGCGCAACCGTGGCTTCCGCCGCTCGCTGCCCCTCGAAGAGCTTTTCTTTGCCCATTACCGTTTGCCCCGTGAGGGTGAGGAGCCCGAGCTGCTCTCGGCCGCCGAGATCTATGACCACCTCTACAGCCTCGACCCGAGGACGATGCGTGGCGTGTGCCGGCAAAACTTCGGTGCCGAACTACGCTCCTTCGGCGTGGTGCGTACCAAGATTGGGAACCACAGGGTGTACGAGGTAGTGAAGAGTGAAAAGTGAAGAGGGCGATAGCTTGCAAGTTCAACGTAGGTCAACCCCAGTCAGCAGGGTTGACCTACGTTATATGTTGTACTACAATGAGTTGCATAGCCTCGGTCAGCTGGTCAGCTGATTTCGGCAAACTCGTTTTATATACACTAATCGCCTGTCATAGTCAAACAAGTTTGCCTCTGCGCTCACTTGATCACCACTTTTCTGCCCTCCTTGATATAGATACCCCGTGTGGGATTTGCTACGGGGCGGCCTTGGAGGTCGTAATAGGGAGTTGTGTTCTTATTCACCGAAATATTCTTAACTTTCGTTCCCCAACGGATCCCATTGGCATCCATTAGATTCAATTCTCCCCAAGTAGGGTCATCTTGAATATATAAGTCTATGTCAGAAACTACAAAGAAGAAAGGTCCTCCACAATCTACATGATGATTAAGGTTCCCCTCACCATACTTCTTAGGGGGCATGTCAACCAACAAATGAATATACATTCCACCATAATCTGCATTTCCAGTCGTATAAGCAAAATTGAAATCACAGAATGCATTGTTGGCGATTTCTTTGACTTCAGATATCATGATGTCTATAGAATTTCCTGCACAAAGTTGTGAGAATGCATAATCCCAAACTTTTTCTGCCGTATATTCTTTCATGCCATCAAAATATCCATATTTATCCGTGAGTGCTCTGTACAGGATTTTCTTATCTGTAGAGAAGATCCCTCGTCCAACTTCATAATTTTCCTCATCACCTTCAACTATTAACAGGTCATTATCTTCGGTAACATTCCATGAATAGCCAGGAGCCACTCTACCGCCAACACCGTCAATATAAGGATAGTTTTTCAAATGCGGGAACTTTCCAGGCAGATAAACCTCAATCCAACTAATACCACATGATACAGCATCAAGATACAATGTGTCAATCGCTTTAGGCAGATAAAGTTCTCGGAGTGAATGCAAATTATCCCAAGCTCGACTTGGAATGACCGAGAGTCTCGCTCTTGTCAAATCCAATGATTTTATCTTGGGATAGTTATTTATGGCTCTAATATCCTCAGCACTCACGGCTCCACTTATTGCCAATTTGGTAACGCCTTGAGCCTTTTCTGCCAACAAACCTGGAAGATCGCCTTCTCGTTCGCAAACCAATGTAACTTCCTTCTGTGCCATACTACATAATGC
>JAZOPX010000055.1:0-4888 GCA_045655845.1 Bacteroidaceae bacterium | reverse complement strand
CGTCCTACACAAGCCACCTCGAGACTATGGGTGAGCCGATTATGTACAAAGACACTCCCCGGCAGAGGGAACACCTGAGTCTTGTTCTGCAAACGGCGAAAGGGGGCCGAGAAGATCAAGCGGTCATAGTCACGCAAGAAGAATGCGCGGTCGTCCGCTCCCCCAGCATGAAACGACTCCATACCCAATCGCTTGGCCGATATAAGTTTCCTCCAGTCCATCATATCTATCTGCTTTTTATGCAAAGATACATCTTTTTTCGTTTCGCTTGGGATTAGTCACCTATTTTTGTTATTTTTGCTGCCTACAAACCAAGAGAGCGATGAACAAGTGGATTAGGAGAAGACGCAATTCGTGGGGGTATGGAGTGCAGAGTCCCAGTGACTTCTACTTCGTACAGCATGTACTGCGCGAAAAATCCCCTTATTATAGCTATGCTAAAATAGAAGAGATGGAGCAAACGCATGGTTGCTCCCTACCCTTCTACTCGAGCACGATCAACAGATTGCTATTCCGCCTGGCCGATTACGCGCATACCGACACGATTATAGAAGTTGGTGCCGGGCTGTCGGCCTTCGCCATGGCTATGGGGCATCCTACCGCCCGATGCATTGCCATCACCTCATCGGATTCGCTCCACAAGGCAATGTCCCCATTACTGAAGATGCATCCACACGTGGAGATAAAAAATGGCGATGAAATGGCTATTTTTCATCATTTGCTCCAAGAGATTGGTGCGATAGGCGTGCTACACATCGCACACACCGAGCACTATGAAGACATCGTGTCTGCAGCCCTACCCCACGTAGCCGACAACACCTTAATCATCATCGAAGACATTAACAAAGATAAGGAGAAACGCGATTGGTGGAAGAGCCTACAGGGAAGTCCCGAGACAGGTATCACCTACGACCTCGGCTCCATCGGGCTGATATTCTGCAACCGTTCTCGCCACAAAGAAACCTATTGGATTAATCTCAGGAAACAATAAATGAAAAAGAGCCATCTGTATACTCGAAGTGGAGATAGCGGCACCACCTCACTCATCGGGGGGACCCGTATCAAGAAGTGCGACCTCAGACTTGAGGCCTATGGTACCATTGATGAGCTGAGTGCCCATATCGGCTTGCTCTCTGCCATAATCAAACGACACACAGCACTCGACACCAGTCGCCTGCAATGGATTCAGTCACGCCTGTTCGACGTTGGGACCCACTTGGCTATGCCCTGTACAGAAGGCAAGGCCCCACCTTGCACCATCACGACAGCCCACACCAGGGCTTTGGAGGAAGAGATTGACGAGTTAGACTCCCAACTCCCTGCCCTACACTCCTTTATACTACCTAATGGAGGTATGGCAGCCACGCAAAGTCACGTCTGCAGAACGGTATGCCGCAGGGCCGAAAGACTCATCATTTCACTTGCCGAAGAGGCCCCCATATGCGCTGAATCACTCTCGTTTGTCAACAGGCTATCCGATTTTCTGTTCGTCTACGCCCGGTTCTTGAACAAAATAGAAGGCATCGACGAAATTTCTTGGAAGAATGATTGCGATTGAGGAAAATTGTTATACTTTTGCAGCCTCATTTATAAATATAAACAGGTTTAAGTAATAGGAGAACAGAATATGTATTGGACACTTGAATTGGCATCCAAATTGGAGGATGCGCCCTGGCCTGCAACCAAAGAAGAACTTCTTGACTACGCAATGCGTTCAGGAGCCCCGATGGAGGTCGTAGAGAATCTGCAAGAGATGGAAGACGAAGGTGAAATCTACGAGAACATCGAAGATCTTTGGCCCGACTACCCCAGCAAGGAGGATTTCTTTTTTGACGAAGAGGAGTATTAATACAAGGGGTGTGTCGACGACACACCCCTTTTGTTGTCACGAATGAGTAAATTATTTAGAGGTAAGTTCTTTGGTCGTTTGGACAGGTACATCATTGCGAAGTTCCTGAGCCATTATTTTTTCTCCATAGCACTGATTATCTCCATAGCCGTGGTCTTTGACTACAATGAGCATATTGACAAGTTTGTAGCCAACAATGCTCCATGGCGGGCCATCATCTTTGACTATTACCTCAACTTCATCCCCTACTTCTCCAACCTCTTCAGTCCGTTATTTGTATTCATAGCCGTCATATTCTTCACCTCTAAGTTAGCAGAGAAGTCGGAGATTGTCGCCATGTTCTCCACGGGCACAAGCCTGCACCGGTTGATGTTCCCCTACATGTTCTCGGCTATGCTCATCGCCATCCTCACCTATGGCTTGGGGGCCCACGTCATCCCCAAGAGCAATATAGAGCGTATCGAATTTGAGAACACCTACAAGAAAAAGAAGAAGGTTGAGACCGCCCGCAACATACAGATGGAGGTCGAGCCAGGCGTGATAGCCTACATCGAACGATTCGAGAGCAGCAACAACACAGCCTATCGCTTCTCGCTCGACAGCTTCGAAGGCAACTCCATGAAGACCCACTTCACATCGCGCACCCTGGTATATACCGGCTCTCCTGAGAATCCTCACCAATGGAAAGCCAAGAACTGGCAGAACCGCATCATAACCGACACGTTAGAACACATCACCAGCGGTTTACAGGTAGACACCATCATTCCTATCGACCCCTACGATTTGCTTATCACCAAGAATCAGCAAGAGACGCTCACCTCACCCGAGCTGAAGCGCTACATCGACAAACAACGTCGGCGTGGTATAGCCAACATCAAAGAGTTTGAGATCGAATATCACAAACGCATCGCTTCGTCGTTCGCTGCCTTTATCCTGACACTCATTGGCGTATCCATCTCAGTAAAGAAATCCAAGGGGGGTATGGGTCTGAATCTTGGTATAGGCATCGCGCTCAGTTTCGGATATATCGTTTTCCAAACCATCTCATCCACCTTTGCTGTCAGCGGAAGCATGTCGCCCATTGTAGCCGTATGGCTTCCTAATATAACATTCCTCATTATCGGTGTATACCTTTATTGGAAAGCACCGAAATGAATTAAAAATTGAAAATTAAAAATTAAAAGATTAAAGGTTAAAGGTTATGGGTTATAGGCCATCCGGATGGTAAGCCCAGAGTAAAAAAACTCATAATTCAGAATTCAGCATTTTAACACATGGACTTCTACGATCTTGACTTAAATGATGACGTGCTCGATGCACTCGATGCGATGAACTTCACCACCTGCACTCCCATCCAGGAGCATACGATACCCCCATTGCTTGAAGGGCGCGACCTTATTGGTGTAGCACAAACTGGTACAGGAAAGACTGCAGCCTATTTGCTACCCATCCTCAGCATGCTCAGTGATGGTGGATATCCCGACGATGCCATCAACTGCGTCATCATGTCGCCCACCCGTGAGTTGGCACAGCAGATCGACCAGGCCATGGAAGGGTTCTCCTACTACGTCCCCGTGAGCAGCGTTGCCGTATATGGTGGCAACGACGGCATACGCTACGAGCAGGAGCGTCGCGGACTCTCGCTGGGTGCCGACGTCATCATTGCCACACCGGGCCGCCTCATCAGCCACATCTCATTGGGCAATGTAGACCTCTCCCGCACCTCGTTCTTCATCCTCGACGAGGCCGACCGCATGCTCGACATGGGGTTCTATGAAGACATCATGCAGATTGCCAAGCAGCTACCCGAGAGCCGTCAGACCATCATGTTCTCGGCCACCATGCCCGACAAGATACAGAAACTCGCGTCAAGCATCCTGCGCGACCCCGTAGAGGTGCGCCTTGCTGTAAACAAACCGGCCGAAAAGATCGTGCAGACCGCCTACGTGTGCTACGAGACACAGAAGTTAGGCATCATCAAGAGCCTCTTCCGTGACACCAAGCCCGAGCGCGTCATCATCTTCTCATCCAAGAAGACCAAGGTGAAGGAGATTGCAGCAGCCTTTAAGCGCATGAAGCTCAACGTAGGCGAGATGCATAGCGACCTCGACCAGGCACAGCGCGATGTCGTGATGCGCGAGTTCAAGAGCGGCCGCATCGACATCCTCGTAGCTACCGACATCGTATCGCGCGGTATCGACATCGACGACATACGCCTTGTCATCAACTACGATGCACCACGCGATTGCGAAGACTATGTACACCGTATCGGCCGTACAGCCCGTGCTGGTGCCGAGGGCTGTGCCATCACTTTCGTTGCCGTCGACGACCAGACGCGCTTTGCAGCCATCGAGGAGTTCATCGGTCGAGAAGTACACAAGCTCCCCCTTCCCGAGGGATTGGGTGAGGCTCCCGAGTACAATCCCAAGAAGGCTGGCAACTCCCATAAGGGAGGTCGCAGAAAGGGCGCGAAGGACAACCGCAACAAAGGCAGCCATAGCGGTCGGAAGGGAGGCCACCGTGGAGGAAAGGGCAAGCATAGCAATGCTCCCAAAGCCAAGCAATGACACCGTCCAGGGGCAATTTAAGAAGCAACATCTACAAAATTCCGAGTATTTGTTGCAACATTGCCAGTTATTTCATACCTTTGCACCGCGCTGATGGGACATGTACTCATCCAAGGCTGCTCGAATGGTGGAATCGGTAGACACGAAGGACTTAAAATCCTTTGGCCAGTGATGGCTGTGCGGGTTCAAGTCCCGCTTCGAGTACCAAAAGAGACAAATCATCTTTTCTGATGATTTGTCTCTTTTCTTCATTCTTATAAGCTTCTGATTTCAGACCAAATAGATCCACAGATTCATCCCTCGACAGGATACTGTTCCAAAAAGTGTGTCCGCTTTAAGTAGTAAAAAAGGACCAGCCATGTTTGGCTAGTCCTGACAAGTTTGTAATTTTGGGTGTCCAAATCAAAAATTACAACTTATGTTACTTACAAAGGAACAAATTTCTGAGCAAATGTGCAAGCATGCACAGAAG
>JAZOPX010000054.1:0-5912 GCA_045655845.1 Bacteroidaceae bacterium | reverse complement strand
GGCAAGCAGGAGATCAGCGGTGTAGACGCCTTTACCCTCTACGATACCTATGGCTTCCCCCTCGACCTCACCGAACTCATCCTCCGCGAGAATGGCATGAGCGTAGCCTTGGCCGAGTTTACCGCCGAGATGGACAAGCAGAAGGCCCGTGCACGCAACGCCGCTGCCGTAGACCTGGGCGACTGGGTGGTATTGGCCGAGGGAGAGAGCGAGTTCGTGGGTTACGACTTCACCGAGCACGATGCACGCATCCTCCGCTACCGCAAGGTGACACAGAAGAAGCAGGAACTCTTCCAGATTGTGCTCGACAAGACTCCCTTCTACGCCGAGAGCGGTGGCCAGGTAGGCGACACCGGTGCTATCGTGAGCGAATATGAGACTATCGACATCATCGATACCAAGAAGGAGAACGGACTCTCCGTACATATCACAACAAAGTTGCCCGAGCATCCCGAGGCAGAGTTCATGGCATGTGTAGACACCGACAAGCGCGAGGCTTGTGCGGCCAACCACTCTTGTACCCACCTCATCGACGAGGCACTGCGCGAGGTATTGGGCACACACGTGGAGCAGAAGGGTTCACTCGTGACTCCCGACTCATTGCGCTTCGACTTCTCGCACTTCCAGAAGGTGACCGACGAGGAACTCCGTCAGGTAGAGCACCTCGTGAATGCCAAGATCCGCGCCAACGTAGAACTCAACGAATACCGCAACCTCCCCATCGAGAAGGCTCGCGAGTTGGGTGCTATCGCCCTCTTCGGTGAGAAGTATGGCGACCATGTGCGCGTAATCCAGTTCGGCAACTCTATCGAGTTCTGTGGCGGTACTCACGTGTGCGCTACCGGTAAGATCGGTATGGTCAAGATTGTGAGCGAGAGCAGCATTGCTGCCGGCGTACGCCGTATCGAGGCCATCACCGGTGCCAAGGTAGAGGAGATGCATGACAAGTTGCAGGATTCGCTCAACGACATCCGTCAACTCTTCCACAACGCCCCTGACCTCAAGGCTACCATCGCCAAGTTCATTGCCGAGCACGACGACCTGAAGAAGCAGATTGAGGAATTCATGAAAGAGAAGGCTGCATCGCTCAAGGCTGAACTCGTGCAGAAGATGGCCTGCGTGAACGGTGTCAACGTCATCAAGGCCGTAGTTCCTATGCCTGCCGAGGCGGTGAAGAACATCGTCTTCCAACTCCGTGGCGAGATTACCGAGAACCTGCTTGTAGTCATCGGTAGCGTCGATAACGAGAAGCCCCTGCTTACCGTATCGGCCAGCGAGGACCTCACCGCCAAGGGCGTGAATGCAGGTCAACTCGTGCGCGAGGCTGCCAAACTCATCCAGGGTGGTGGCGGTGGCCAGGCACACTTCGCTACTGCTGGCGGTAAGAACCCCGACGGCATCATCAGTGCCGTGGATAAGGTGGTGGAGATCGCTACAGCGTGATGTTAGTTGAGAGTTGAGAGTTGAGGGTTGAGGGTGCATCCGGATGACCTATAACCCATAACCTTTCACCTATAACCTATAAAGAATGCGCAAACTTATTTTAACCATTCTCTTCGGCCTGTCGGTGCTCATGGCACCGGCAGCCGTTGATTCTACCCTGGTGCGCGACCATAGCGACTCCATCCGTGTGAGTCTGGTCACCTGCTCGCCCGGCACCGAGGTCTATGAGGTATATGGCCATACGGCACTGCGCATAGAGATTCCGTCACAAGGTGTCGACGCAGTGGTCAACTATGGCCTGTTTTCCTTCGAAGCCCCCAACTTCGTGTGGCGCTTCATCAAGGGAGAGACCGACTATGTGGTGGGCACCATCGGGTATCCCATCTTTGAACGCGAGTATACCGACCGTGGTTCTACGGTGACATTGCAGACCCTCAACCTCAGCCGTGAGGAGAAGGAACGCTTGGTATACCTGCTCAATGAGAATCTACGCCCCGAGAACCGCGAGTATCGCTACAACTTCCTATATAACAACTGTAGCAACAAGGCTGGCGATATGGTCGAGTTGGCACTCTCGGAACGACTGCATCCTTTGGAGAATCGGAGCGAGGGTATCACCTACCGCGACATCCTACACGAGTACACGCAGGAATACCCCTGGCTGCAATTGGGCATCGACTACCTATTGGGTGTCGAGGCCGACCGTCCCATCGACCCTAATCAGCAGAAGTTTGCGCCTGAGTACTTGATGTACTATACGGCACAGACCCAGTTGGTCGACTCTGTCCGTATGTATCCCTATGTCATCGATACCGAGGTACGTGGGCAGTTGGCTGACGAACCTTATGTGGCTCCGCTGCTCACGCCCATGCAAGCCATGATCCTTTTGTTGCTGTTCGTGGCGGTGATGTGTACCTTGGAGTTCCTCATCGAGCGTCGTCAATGGTGGTTCGATGTGCTGTTGCTCCTGGTGCAAGGTGTGATGGGGTTAGTGGTGGCATTCCTCTTCTTCGCGTCAGAGCATCCCACAGTAGGCAGCAATTGGCAGGTTATCTATCTCAATCCGCTGCCGTTACTCTTCCTACCCTTCATCATCCGTAGTGAGAGCAAGCGTCAGGTGAGCAGACTCTATTATGTGCAGTTGGCTATGCTGGCTGCGGCAGCATTGGTGCTTTACTTTACAGGACAATATGTGCAGCCCGCAGCATGGCTCCTTATGGCTGCACTAGCGATACGCACACTCCATAGTGCGGTGATATACCCCATGCTGGCGGCACGATTCACTACCTATAATAGCATGAGTCGTACACGTACTTGGGTGTTGGCCTTGTTGTGCTGCCTGTCGGCATCATCGGCCCAGGCTACCGAGGTTCCCAAGGTAGTGGTAAGCATCATGGTGGATCAGTTGCGTGGCGACTATTTGGAAAAGTTCACCCATCTCTATGGTGAGGAGGGTTTCAAGAAACTCTTTGCCGAGGGACGTGTGTATACCAATGGTTACTATTCGCACACCTCTCCTGACCGTTCGTCGGGCACGGCTTCGGTGTATACAGGTACCACGCCTTATTATCATGGTATCACGGGTAACCGCTTCATGCAGCGTAACAACTTGCGTGTAGCGGGCATCGTTGATGATACCAACGAAGCGAATATGGGCATCAATACCTTTGAGGGCTCATCACCGAACAACCTCCTGGTGACCACGCTCGCTGACGAACTCAAGATAGCCACTAAGGGACATGCTTATGTCTGCTCCATCGCTCCCGAACGCGATATGGCCGTCTTGGCAGGAGGTCATGCCCCCAATGCCGTACTCTGGCTAAGCGAGGACTGTGCCAAGTGGGCTACCTCGGCCTACTATGGCGGGATACCGGCCTGGACACGCACCTACAACCGACGCGAGGGTACACGCTTCGACTGGGCAGAGATGGCATGGGAACCCTACTATGCTACGGGAGTCTACTCCTACTCGGTATATGATGGCATCCCTCGTGAGTTCCATTATACCTTTCGCAAAGGTGATGCCGAGGCTATACGTCGCTACAAGACCTCGGCACTCATCAATGACGAGGTGACTATGCTGGCCAAGACCTGCGTGGCTGGTGCCATGTTTGGGCGTAACAAGACCACCGACATGCTCTGTGTGGGCTACTATGCCGGCAACTACGAACATTCGCCAGAGAGCGAACGCCCCATTGAGTTGCAAGATATCTATTGCCGACTCGATCGTAACATTGCCGAACTCATCCGAGCCGTCGAGGATAAGGTGGGCGTAGGCAATGCGCTTTTTGTCGTTACCTCTACAGGCTATGCCGATGCACATCGACCTGATAGCAAACTCTTCACCTTGCCTGCCGGTGAACTCAAGATGGACCGCTGCTGTGCTCTGCTCAACATCTATTTGGGTGCGCTGTATGGCAAGGATAACTATGTAGATGGTTCGTACCTCAACGAGATATATCTCAATCGTGCCCTTATCGAGAAGCGGCAGATAAAAATGAGCGAACTGTTTGACCGCTGCACCGAATTCCTTTGTCAGGTGTCGGGCGTGAAGCGCGTGTATCCTTCGCTCGAACTCCTCTCGGGAGCGGCTGATGCCGAGGTACGTGCTGCCTATAATGCCGACCGCTCGGGAGACCTTCTCCTTGAGGTGGCTCCAGGCTGGACATTGGTAGACGACCGATGGAGCGAGCGTATATATTATAATCGCACGCACGTGCCCGTACCTATTATGTTTTACGGCGGAGGCTTCGATGCCCAGTGTCATCGTACCCCCGTGGCTGTGGAAAGCATCGCTCCCACCATAGCCCATATTCTCCGCATCAGTGCTCCCAACGCATGTGCCACAAGACCGATTGAATAAAGTTGAAAGTTGAAAGATGAAAGATGAAAGTGAAAAGAAACCAACCGGATGGCATCCCTAATCTCTAAACCCTAAACCCTAAACAAAAACATGAAATCCTTTATCGGAAAATATCCCTTCGAAGTAGAGACCTTCCAGGTCGACTATACGGGAGGCCTCTCATTCGGCTTCCTCGCTAACAAGATGTTGATTACCGCCGGCAACCACGCCAACGAACGTGGTTTCGGCAAGGAACGCCTCAGTGCCGATGGAAAGACATGGGTGCTCTCGCGCCTCGCCATCGAGATTGACGAATACCCCAATGAGGGCGACACCTACTACGTAGAGACCTGGGTAGAGGGTGTCAACCGTCTCTTTACCTCGCGTAACTTCCGCGTGCTCAGTCACGATGGTCGCATCCTTGGCCATGCCCGCTCTACCTGGGCACTCATCGATGTGGAGACACGCCAGCCGGCCGACCTCACCACCCTCTATGATGGTGAACTAGCCGCCTACAGTTGCGACGAACCCTGCCCCATACAGGGCGTGAGCCGTGCCCGTGTGAAGGCTACCGAGCCCACGGGTGAGTTTATGCCCCTCTACTGCGACATCGACTACAACGGTCATCTCAATAGTGTCAAATACATTGAGCACATGCTCAATGAGTTGCCACTCGATATCTTCCGTACCCACACCATCCACCGTGTCGAGGTGAGTTACAGTCTTGAGTGCTTCTACCGTGAACACCTCAGCGTCTTTATGGACAAGAAACCCGATGCCCACGAGTACGATGTCGAAATACGTAAACCTGCAGGCGAAGTCGCCTGCCGCGCAAAGATTATATTTGGGGCCTCCCCCGCCCCCTCCCGAGGAGGGGTGACTAAGTAAGTTCCCAGTTTAAAAGTATTGTTTAACCAATAAGCATAAGGCTACTCTCCGCGATGCCCGAAAGCTCCCTCCCTTCGGGGGAGGGCGGGGGGAGAGGCCTCTCTTAAATTCCCATGCTTGCCCTATCCCCTATGCTCGTTTTCATGGTAGTCTACCTCGTAGGCTCCATCCTTGCAGGTGACTTCTACAAGGTACCCCTAACAGTCGCCTTCCTTACCGCTTCGGCCTATGCCGTGTGCATCACCCCAAAGCTCAATCTCAAGAAGCGCATCGCCCTCTTCTCCCGTGGCGCGGGCGACGAGAACCTCATGCTCATGGTGTGGATCTTCATCCTTGCCGGAGCCTTTGCCAAGGCTGCAGGTTCCATGGGTGCTATCGACGCTACGGTAGCCCTCACGCTGCGCATGTTGCCCGACAGCATGCTCCTGCCCGGACTCTTCATCGCAGCCTGCTTCATCTCGCTCTCCATAGGCACCTCAGTGGGCACCGTTGTGGCCCTCACCCCCGTGGCGGTGGGCATAGCCGAGCAAACAGGCTCGTCGCTCCCCCTCATCGTAGCCATCGTGGTGGGCGGCTCCTTCTTTGGCGACAACCTCTCCTTCATCTCCGATACCACCATCGTAGCCACACAGACTCAGGGCGTGCGCATGAGTGATAAGTTCAAGGCCAATATCTATCTGGCTGCTCCCGCAGCCCTCATAGCACTCGTGGTATACATTCTCTTGGGACAAGGTGTTAC
>JAZOPX010000053.1:0-2190 GCA_045655845.1 Bacteroidaceae bacterium | reverse complement strand
GAATGACTGGTGTACGAACCTTGGAAAGGCTCCACCTTGATGGCAAATTGATTACCGCCCATGAAGGACGACTTTTGATTGTCTTGCGCCATTACCAACGTAGCAGACAAGACTGCCATCAATAGGAATAAAGAGATACGTTGCATCGTGTATGTGTTCTATTATGGTTTGTTAAACCGAATCAATCGTTAAACTATCGCCCCGCTACTCCAGGAGGATTACTTCCACCAATCCTTGGTGTGATGGAAGATACGGCTATCGCCCTTGCGCTGGTCCTTCTTGAGGAAGGGAATCTGGTAGCCCACACCGAACTCTACGTACTCGCAGATGTGGAGGTGAGTCTTGGCTGAGGCCTGCAAGTAAAGATTGTCCCACATACGATACTTCATACCGAAGCGGATGTAGTGGAAGGCCTCATCGGTACCTGCCCCTTCATTATCATAGAACAAGGGACGGGGGCCATAGCCATAGATAGGATGATTGCAATCATAGTAGTTGCGCGAAGGGTTGTAGAGATATACTCCCCAGTCTACGATAGCCGTTACGATACCCAAGCGGAACTCATTGTTCAATGCGACACCGGCACGGAGCTTATCCGAGAAACTATAGTCTCTGTTAGTAACATAGAGTCCTCGACCTGTATTATTATCAATGGCACCATTGTAGAACACATCCAAGCCAGCACCTACGCCATACCAGTTGTTGACGCTATACACTGCACCAGCATGAAACGAAGAGATGAGGAAACGGGGATATTCCATCCATGCTCTGTGAGCACCAGCCGAACCCGTGATGTTGAGCGCCCACTTGTAGGGGAGGTCGGGGAACTGGATAGGGTCCTTCGTCTCTGTAGGATTGATGGTCGTAACCACACCGACACCACCATAGAGAATATTTGCTCCAAGATTGGGCATGCAGGTACGTCCGTTACTCATGTGGAAGTAGCCAAACTCACCATGAAGTGCCACATTACGGGTAACGGCATAGTTGAAGTTTACACCCGCGCTCAGATAGGCATTGAGGAAGCAGCCAAAGACGTTGTTGGTCATGGCAGTATCATCAAAATAGCGGTCGGGATCATGCAAATCTTGAGTATACCAAGTCTCGTTGACCACGCCAAGACCTCCGGCTACCTTGAAGTTGAACTGGAACTGCTCGGTGCGCACGGCAGGGATGAGCAGATAGGGATACATTGCGATGGCTTTACCCAGATATTCGCTCTGCCAATCGATAACAGACAAACCAATACCGAGCGTTGAGTTGTTGAGGTACTGCTGCCAGGGGCGTTGCTGCTCTGAGGGGAACTCAATGCCCAAGTTCATACCATTCAGGTTCACAAGGCCGAGTTTCTCAAAGTGATGGTTGTTCTTGTCAAGGTAAGAGCCAAAGAAAGGCTGCACCTTGATGGCGAAGCGGTCATTACCTGTCTTGAGGGTTTGTGCCGAAGCGAATGTGCAGCACAATACTGCTGTCAACAAAAGCGAAAGAATGCGTTTCATCGTGTATCTTTTATAATAAGTTAATATTCTGTTTATAATCACCGCCTTGCAGCCTCTCTGCAAAACGGGGACAAAGGTACTGAGATTCATAGGGGCAAACAACTAAATTAACCCTTTTAACCCCTCATTTTATGATTTTATCACTAAATGATGGCCCCAACGGATATTTCATCACCAAATTGCAATATGGGCTGACCAAATAGGCCACCCCATATTGCCGTTCGATTACCCCGTTCATTCACAGCAAAAGTCGAGAGCAATTTCACCCTATTCACAACCCATAATCCTTTATTTCCTATATCCATTTTATTTACCGCTGCCCAACGTACACGTGTATGCTCGCCACCATACGCGCGGATGCTGGGCAGCGTACGCGCGTATGGTGGCGAGCAATCAATAAATCAGACAAAGAGAAAATCAGGCTTTCGTACCTCCGCTCTCCCAATGGAAGGGCTCGAACGTGGTCGAAGGGTCCTTCCACGAGGGCTTGCGCAGGGCGTAGATGATGAGCGGGGCTACTACGACCACGATGCATCCGATGACAAGCACGGCATACCACATGGTCTTACTGCCCACGGCAATCTGTCCGGGAGGGATGAAACTGAGGATGAAGGCGAGCAATGAACCAAGGAAACCAACTCCACCCACGAGCCACATCAACCCATTACCTCTACTTCCGATGCGGAAGGGG
>JAZOPX010000052.1:0-11785 GCA_045655845.1 Bacteroidaceae bacterium | reverse complement strand
GTGTCATTATTGTCTATAGTTGTTCCCTCGTCTACAAATTTGCCGAGATAGTAACCTGTTCGGCTTACAGCGGCAGAGGTTGATGTGCCGTATTTGGTAATATCCTCGCCTGCTACACCATCAGTGGTCGCTATATCCATGACATGGTTACGGAATACCGCTCCGTGATACAATACATTGGCATAGAATCGATAATCACGGTTCTCATAGGGATTCTTTTCATCGTATGTCATACCGTCGCGCATGCCATACTCCTTCACGTGGTTGTGTGTGGGGGTATATGCTGCCGTTGTGCCTGTAAAGAAGGGAGATGCTGCGTCACGGTCAAGTTTGTGACCAAACTTATTGGCATAGTCACCATCATCAGCATGCTGAATCTCGAAAATGGACTCTTGGCTGTTCTTAGTCAAGAATATCTTGCGGTACTCGTTCTTTATGCCATCCTGAGTAGTCGCACTGATGGGAATAAGATCATACTTCTCGAGAGCAAAGAGTGCCTCGTATGCCTCTTTTGCTTGGGCAAGCATGGCTTCGCTCTTGTCATCCGTAAATCCGAGATACGCCTTTTTCTGGTTCTGGAACACAGGACTTGAGGCCCATAAATAGGTCTTCGCAATTAGCATGAGTGCTGCACCTTTTGTTGCTCTGCCCACATTGGTGGCTTCATATTCTGTTGGTAGTAGTGCTGCGGCTTTATTGGCCTCATCAACGATGAATTCCACCATTCGGTCGTACGATGCTCTGGGGAACTTCTCATCCTTCTTTAACGGGTCAAAGGTATGGTCAATGATAAATACACCGCCATAACTACGCCATAGCATATAGTAGTAGTATGCACGCATGAAGTGTGCTTCTCCATCTATTCTTTTCTTTTGTTCGGGATCGATGACCTGTTCACTATTCTCAAAATAGGTATTTATATACTGTATCTGGTTATAATGCGAACTCCATGTGTTTCGTGCCCATAAAGTGACGCTCGATTCGTTGGCCTTCAGTATGTCACCATATCCGGCATTGAACCAATCTGTATTTCCGACACTGAGTTGGTCTCCGAACCAAGGCAGATAGTATCTGCTGATTCCTTTCAGCATAGCATGGGTCGGAACGAGAGTCTTGAATCCGTGGTTCATATTGCGATACCATCCGTTGATATATTCATCGAGAAGCATGCTATTAGTCCATACCTTCTCTACTGAAATCTTATTATATGGCCCATCATCAAAGAGTTTATTGCAACTGGTCAGTGTCAGTAAGGCAATGATGACGGTAACAGCGGCAGATTTTATTGTTACAGGTTTCATTCTATTATGCTATGTATCGTTAGAAACTAAGATTGAGTGTCGCTCCGTATGACTTCTGTATGGGATATCCACGTAGAGATTCCGGGTCCATGTACTTCAGATTGCTTATCGTGAACAGGTTGCTCGCCTGGAATGCAATGCTGGCCGATGAAAGGTCCAACTTCTTGACCCATTTCTTGGGGAACTGATAACCTATATTGAGCGATTTCAAGCGCATGAAGTTACAATCCTGAATCCAGAATGTAGAGGCCTTACGATTGTTGTCATTCGTGGTGGCAAACTTGATTCTTGGATATCTGGCAGTAGGATTCCCTAGGGTCCAGGTCTCAGTCAGATGATAACGCTGAAACTTCTGCAAAGTTCCATTCTCAAGGGAGTAGTTCTCGTTGAGGTTTTGCTTATATCCATGTTCACCTTGCAGCAGCGCATTGATAAAGAAACCATTGTATGAGATGTTCAGTTTCAGACCAAGGTCCATATCCGGATGTGACGAGTTCTTTACATAGATACGATCATTGGCATCAATCTTCTTGTCATTGTTCTTGTCAACATATTTAATGTCACCAGGAGCAATAGTAGCATTCTTCTGTCCATCTTGATCGATGCCATAGTTGTCAATTTCTTCTTGAGTCTGGAAGAGACCATTTGCTTCATACATAGTCCACACTAAACTGCTACGCCCCTTGCGACGCAGATTGGGCAATTGCGCACTCTCGTCACCATAGTCAAGATATTCATCATCCGATTTAGAGAGGATGACACCAATGTTATATTTCAGTTTACCTATTGTATTGCGATGGTTGAGCGTAAAGTCCCATCCCCATGTTTTCAGTTCGCTGAAATTTTGGCTTGGCACATTACCATCTACACCTGTAGTAGGTGGGTAGAGGTAATCGGGCGCTGTAGTGATCTTGTCCGTCTCGTAGCGGAGGAAATACTCAAATGTCATGCCGATGCGACCGCCCCAGAATCCAAGGTCGGAAGCCACGTTGTAGTCGTGTGTCCGTCCCCATGTTAAATTAATGTTGGGGTTACTTGTCATATACAATCCCGGTCGATAGTTACCACCTATATTATAACCATCAGTCTCCGTGTATGTCTTGAGATAAGAGTATGCTCCGACAAGTCCATCATTTCCGAGCCATCCAGTAGACAGACGGATTTTGGCATTGCTCAGAACATTCTGATTCCAGTTCTTGAAAAAAGGTTCGTTTGAAACAACCCATGCTCCAGAGAACGAAGGGAAGAAGCCCCAACGATGATCAGGATGGAAGTTGTTGCTACCATCCACACGGAAACTGAACTCAGCGAAGTATCTATTGTCATATCCGTATTTCGCACGACCAATGAGCGATGCTCGTTGGTTGTACATCTCGTCACCAAAAAGTTTAGCCGTTTGTGCATTACCTAATACCTCCGGATAAATACTCTTATCCGAATTTGTGGCATTCACATACAGCGTATGAGTGCGTTGATAATTCGCGACAAAAGTTCCCTCCACATCGTGCTTTTCTCCGAATGTCCTCATGTAGTTCATACCGGCTTCGTAGAGTTGGCTATCAAAGAAACGGTCATCCTGCTCCAGCGACACCTTGGCCGTGGGATAAATCGTATTAGCATCCGCCGCATAAGTATCTGTAACGCTGTCGTATGTATAAAGTGTGACCGGCTTTTCGAAAGTAGTTTCTATGCGTGTATTGTCATCAAATGTACCACGAACATAAATAGAGAGTCCCTTCACAAACGACACATCCCAATTGAGATTTGCCGTTATGGTATTCATCTTACTCTTATCTTTGATGTAGCCTCCCAAGCCTTCAACATTAATGAGTGGGTTGGAACCATTAATGCTGGCCAGGTCTCCATTCTCGAATCTCACTACTTGCAATGGGGAGAAGGCATAGGCATTGTCTATGGTGTAGTAACTGCTGTTCTGTGCATTGCTACGTGAACCGTTTGAAGCAAATGAGAGTGTCAATCCTTTAGCCAGTTCTGCATCGATCTTTCCCATATAATTGAGTCGGCTACGTCCTACTCCACTATATATACCTTTACTGTCAGCATAGCCTGTAGAGATATAGTACTTCACCGCCTTGCTTCCTCCATTGACTGAGACGCTATGCGTTGTAGACCATCCGGTATTGTTAAGGTAACTCAGATAGTCCTCATTGGCATAGATATTCGGTGCCGAATTGTTGCGTATCATCTCAAGTTGCTCGGGCGTATATGCTTCTACAGTAGTTCCAGGAGTGTTCTCTACCGCTCTGTTAAAAAGCAGGGCAAACTCATATGCATCCAAGAACTCTGGCATCTGCGTTGCTTGCTGCACATTATACTGTCCGCGATAGTTAACATTCACCTTGCCCCCATCGTTACCTTTCTTGGTCTGGACAAGAATGACTCCGTTTGCTGCACGGGCACCATACACTGCTGCCGATGCGGCATCCTTGAGGATAGTAACGCTCTCTATATCATCCGGATTAAGGTCAGAGAGGCGCATCTCGCCATCCGATGTCGTCGTGCCGAATCGTGGCACACCATCAATAACGAGCAGTGGAGCATCATTGATACCTCTGAGTCGGATCGTCGACTCTTTGGCCGTACTAGGGTCACCCGTCGACTGCATCACCTGCAGACCTGCCACCTGTGCTGTGAGTGCCTGATCGAGGTTTGTGGTGGGCATCATAAGCAGGTCTTCCGCTTTGATGGTTTCGATAGAGCCTGTTATTGATGATTTTTTCTGTATACCATATCCTACGACCACCAGTTCGTCAAGATTCTGTGCATCATCTGCAAGGGTGACATTCACGATACGTTGTCCCTTCTCAACATGCACGTCCTGCGTCTTGTAGCCCATGTAAGAAACGACGAGTACTGCCTTTGACTTAGAAGCAGGAAGAGCAAAGTTTCCTTCAAGGTCCGTGACGGTTCCTACTTTCTGACTCTTCCACTTTACGTGTACTCCGATTAATGGCTCGCCGCCAGTATCGAACACTTTTCCCGTGATTATGTCCTCTTGTGCTACGGCAAATGTCGTGTGAAAGACGGCAATAATCAACGTTGTTATGATAGATTTTATATTAGCCATAAACTTTGTAATGATAAGTTTGCGTCATTTACTTCTTCAGGGCGCGCTCTATCTTAAGAATCTGATAGTCATAAAAATCCTTTGTCGTACCTTTGGCTGTATTACGGTATGTCTTATACTTCTGTAATACAACTTGGAGGCGTCCCATCATGATGGATCCGAACTCGTCTTTTGTCAGACTTGACACACCAAGGTTTATGCGAGCGAATGATCTTGTTCCATCGCATATGTGATGACTACATGGAACCATTGTGTCATGACAATCATTGTCAAACTCTACGTAATCATTAAGTGCAGAACTCTTCACTGCCGCAGATGTTTCTAAAGCAAGATTCTTTATCATCTGGGCTATTGCTACACTTTGCAAATTCTTATCCGTATCACTCAGCACGCCTGCTTTGGGCGCTGTAAATACAGCATTGGTAAAATCATTGAGGTAGTCGTCAATCTTATAATTATGCTTAGGATCAGCCTCACCTCCATCCTTTATCCTATACAGAACGGTACCATTGATGAGCGAAGAGATAATCTGTGTGCCAAGTTTGTTGTTCACATCCATATTTAACTCCAATTTATCAATCAAGGTGCGCGGTGTCAACCAAGTTTCATAGGTGCGAGCCTCATTAACCAGCCACAGCATGGCTTTCTTCTGGTATTCTTTATCAATATAGTGTTTCCCAGAGGCCTTTCCATCTCCCTGTCTTATCTCTTCGTATCTGATACCTCCAACGTATGGGATAACATGCTTCACATATCTTCCATACTGCTTTGTCACCTCCATGTATACATTCTCTACCTCATCGTATCTCTGTCCCTCCTCAAGAGTCCACGCCTCCAGGTTAGCCAAAAGGACTTTGAGATTGCTTATACCATAGTTGCTTGCCAATATATGGTCATTGCCGAGGTCTTCTGTCTGGTCGGTAGGGTCTACTGTTCCGAGCAACTGTTGCGCTCCAAACTCATACATGGGATCATGGGCATATTTAGCAATCCAACTATCAAGTACGGGTTTTTCCTCTTCAGGGGTAGTTGCATCCTTAATAAGTCTGTAGCCCCACTCGATGGCATAGATATCGTATACACCGAGGTCGGGAGGTGTCAACTTCACTCCGCGTTCCATATCACCAGGCTGTGCGACATAGTTATTACGGGCATAGTCCATGATGCTTGGGGTAGTGCCATACTTCTGTGTAAACTCAGGGTCACGCAGTTTCTCCACAGGATAAGAATAACTTGCCCCCATGTTGTGCATCAGTCCGAGTGTATGGCCGATTTCATGTGCTACAGCATACTTTATTGCCTCATTCATCACCTCATCGCTGAACTTTGCAGTTCTGACTCTCGGGTCTACCGTTCCGGTCTGAATGAATCGCCAATTATGGAGCAGAGATAGGATATTATGATACCAGATAACATCAGCAGAGAGAATCTCACCTGTTCTTGGGTCGGTATAACTTGGTCCCATAGCATTAGCGGTGTTGGTTCCCACGTATCTGAAACAACTATACTGCATGTCGTCTGGGTCGAATATGCTATCATTCTTCGGATAATCCTTGGCGATAATTGCATTTTTGAATCCCGCAGTCTCAAAAGCCTGATTCCACACCTCAATACCCTCCTTAATCGTATTGCGCCACTTATCGGGGAATGCAGAGTCTACATAGAACACGATAGGTTCCTGAGGCTCTACCAACTCTCCATTAAAATACTTTTCTCTATCCTCCGGTTTCGGTTCCAATCTCCAACGGTTAATGTAGTTCTTCTCCTCTATGCGGTCAGCATCTGAAGAGAATACGCTCTTGTTGTTATAGAAATATCCCACTCTATTGTCTTGCAAACGGATGGACATCGGTTCTTCAGGCAAAACGAAGAACGAACGATGCATGCTCACAGAATAGGGTTTCTCTATGATACCAGTCGTCATGAACGAGAGCAATGATTTGATCTCAATGTTATTCTCAAAGGCCTTCACTTCACTGATGCCCGATGAGGCGGACTGGAATGTACCCTTAATGCCATCACTGCTACCCAACAATTTCGCAATAGGATTGGAAGCCTTTATCGGACTGATACATTTCTCGTTTGTTCCAAAGAATGCAGTCATATCAATAAGGACATTGTCTCCCTTTGTCGCTTGAATCTTGAATCCCTTCAGCACTGGATCGATGTTGTTTCGCTCGAACGCGGGTGCTATGGGATCGTTCTTGTCTATCGTGTTGATATGCTGGATTTGATGCATATAAACATTACGTCCATCGGTTGTAAATCGTATAAGAAGGGGGTCAACATGCATTTGTCCTGCTACATAATCGCGGGTATCGCTTATGGCAGAGATACGGCTCGCAAGCATATATGTACGAGAATATGCCTCACGGGGAATTTCAAAGTACACCTTACCCGATTTCTCGTTGAAATAAACATTGAAGAGTCCTTTGCTAAGTGTAGCATCCTTGACTATATCATTATAGGCCGATAACGAGTCTTTCTTCAGTACCGAAGTAAGCGAAGCCGTCTTTTCCTTTTTCTTTCTTGCATAGACAGAAGATGGTGCTGCCACTATGAGGGCTAGAACTAATGTGATGCTTGATAGTAGTTTCATATGTCTAATCTTTTTATGTTATTATTGTTCTTTGGGGATTAATGTTGCAAAGATAATAAACTTATTGTTTCAGTAGCATTATCATCTTTAGCGCGAGGTCGAAGAACACCATCTTGGCATTTACATTCTGCTCGATGTGGCGTTGTGCTTCGCTCAGTTCATCCATAATGCCAAAGATATTCTTTTCGTTAACGAATGGAGCAAATCGTGTGGTAAAGTTGGCCTCGTCCACATTCATATAATTGATTTCCGGACGATGGAAATTGCAAATAAAACTTTCCCTTATCATGCGTTGGCAGTAGATGAGGAAGTTCTTCTGTGGTTCACGCCCCATACCTGCCACTGTGTCGGCCCATTGACGCATGCCTTTAAGATCTCGAGCGTATGAGCGGCGCATGAGTGCCATGAAAAGTTCAATGTATTCCTTCGTGCGGTTGCCCAAATGGATAGCCTCCATGGCCTGGAGCCAATTACCGGCCGAGGCATGGGCTATCTGGCGTGCATCAGCATCGGTAAGGCCGTATCGTTCGCACAGGGTATCAGCGATAACCTTCTCCTCAATAGGACGAAGCGTAATGCGCTGTACACGGCTTTGTATGGTGGGTAACAATAAATCCGGATTCTCCGTTACCAGAAGGAATACCGTCTGGGCTGGCGGTTCCTCAATCATCTTGAGCAGTTTGTTCGCACACTCTGTATTCATCTTCTCTGCCATCCAGATGACCATAACTTTATATCCGCCCTCGCTCGACTTGAGCGTAAGTTTGCGAATAATCTCCTCACTTTGCGAGGCGTAGATGAGCCCCTGCTGGTTCTCTGCTCCTATATACCCCATCCACTGATTCAGTGTCATATAGGGATTCTCAGCTACTGCTTGGCGCCATTTGTCGATAAAGTCATCACTGTATGGCGTCTTCGAAGAGTCCTTCTTGTAGATAGGAAAAGCGAAATGCAGATCGGGATGAACCAGTTTGTCAAACTTCTTGCATGAGGGGCACTCTCCGCAGGCATCTTGCCCATTACGATGTGCGCAACATAGATATCGGGCATACGCTATGGCCATAGCGAGTTTGCCTGTACCCTCTCCTCCGCAGATGAGTTGGGCATGGGGTATACGCCCTTCGGCTACTGCCGAGCGTAGTAGTGCCGTGGCATGGTCTTGTCCTATAACATCTCTGAAATACATCAGTAAATCTCCTTTGCTACTTGTTTTACACTATCGGTGGCAGCCATGGCGTAGAAGTGAATACTGGGTACTCCGTGGGCGATGAGTTCCTTACATTGAGCGACACACCATTCCACTCCAACCTGACGCACCTCCTCATCGGTCTTGCAGTGGAGTACCTCGGTGGCAAGAGCCTGCGGGATGTCTACCTTGAAGGTCTTGGGGATGATGCTGAGCTGACGGGCGGTCTTTAGCGGCTTGATGCCTGGGATGATGGGTATGGTGATTCCTTCGGCACGAGCACGCTCCACGAAACGGAAGTACTTGTCGTTATCATAAAAGAGTTGCGTCACGGCATATTGTGCACCAGCCTTCACCTTCTCCCGGAGCCAATAGAGGTCCATCTCCATATTGGGCGACTCCTCGTGCTTCTCGGGATAGCATGCCACACCATACGAGAAGGGCTGCCCAGGCTCCTTGATGGGTGATCCATCACAGAAGAGACCTTCGTTGAAACGGTTCACCTGGTCCTGCAGTTCTATCGCATGGCTATACCCATTTGGCGTAGGGGTAAACACGCTTTCGTGCTTGGCCTTGTCTCCACGCAGGAGAAGCAGGTCAGTAATGCCAAGGAACTGGAGGTCAAGCAATACATACTCCGTCTCTTCGCGGGTAAAACCGCTGCAGAGGATATGAGGGACAACGGGTATCTCGTACCTGTTCTTGATGGCTGCGGCCACGGCTACGGTGCCAGGGCGCCGACGAAGTGACACCTTGTGGAACACCCCTTCGGGTGACTCCTGATACACATACTCACTGCGATGAGTGGTGATGTTGATATATTTAGGGTCAAACTCCCGCAACTCATCGATGGTGTGAAACAGGCTGTTGATGCCCGTTCCCTTGAGCGGAGGCAGTACCTCAAAGGAGAATGCTGTGCGTGTATTATCTGTTATCGAGTTGATTACGCTCATGTTTTATAATTTTGAATTTTGAATTATGAATTGGGAACTTTCATCTTTCCACTTTCATCTTTCATCTTTCATCTTCTAAAACCTCTACAGCTTTCAGCACGACTGGGTCTGTGAGGTTTAGATACTTGGTATACTCTTCCATCCCGAGGATGTTGTACACGATATTACCATAGAGAATCTCCTCCATTAAGGTCTTCGACGTGCGGATAAGGTTATTGCGGCGCTTGATACCTTTATCAGTAGCATATTGCACAAACTCCTCCATCAGGTCTTGGGCCTTCAGGTATTGCACCAGTTGCTCCATCGTGGTGTAGGATGACAGGGTGGTACGGTTTCTGTCGCAATATTCGAAGGGGAAGCGGGTGAAGAGTCCCATCTTGGCCACATTGGCATAGTATGAGGTGTAGCCTGTGGTATCTTCGGGAATGAAGATATCGGGCATGATGCCCCCACCGCCATAGACAGTGCGGCCGTTCTTGGTCTCGTAGGCGATGCTCTCGTCTAACTTGATGCTGTCTTGGGTGAAGAACTCTCCATGCTCGTAGCGGTTGAGAAGGTCGAGTTCATACTCCTCATTCTCTCCCTTGGTATAGGGTTTCTGTATGCAACGCCCCGAGGGGGTATAGTATCGGGAGATGGTCAGACGTATGGCCGAGCCATCGGCAAACTCAATCGGCTGCTGCACCAATCCCTTACCGAAAGTACGACGACCGATGATGGTACCTCGGTCATTGTCCTGAATTGCGCCAGCAAAGATCTCACTGGCCGATGCTGAGGTCTCATCGGTGAGTACGACAAGAGGGAGCTTCTGACAAGTTCCCCTTCCATTGGCATACTCCTCGTAGCGCGGCATATTCTCTCCTTCGGTATAGACAATCATCTCTCCCTTGGGCAAGAATTCATTGACCATCTGTATGGCGGCCATCATATATCCGCCGGTATTGCCACGAAGGTCGATGATGCATCCCTCCATATCCTGCTGCATCCCTTGCGCAAGGGCTACAAGCATTTCCGGATAGGTCGTTTCGCCAAACTTATTTGCCTTGATATAGCACCAACGGTTGTCAATCATATAAGAGGCATCAACACTTTTGACAGGTATGTTGCCACGCACAATGGTAAACGAGAGCAGCTCCTTTTCTCCCTGACGTTTGATGCCGAGCGTCACCTCACTGCCCTTAGGGCCTTTAAGGCGCTTCATGGCTCCATCGTTGTTGATCGACTTTCCCACGTAAAGCGAGTCGTCGATGGTGATGATGCGGTCTCCAGGCATCAGCCCCACCTTCTCGGCCGGTCCTCCCGATATCACATCACTCACGTAGATGGTATCGGACTGTATCATAAACTGTATGCCGACCCCGCTGAAACTCCCGCGCAGTTCTTGGTCGGCCTGCTCGGCCTCTTTTGCGGGAATGTAAACGGAGTGGGGGTCCAGTTCTGCAAGCACCTTGGGGATGGTCTTCTCTACCAGTGCCTCCACGTCTACCGTATCGACATAGTAATCGTTGATGATACCTATCAAATCAGACAACTTGTTGTTGCTGCTCAAGGGCCTATTGAATTCAATGCACGAACCTAAGAGGGCGAGCGTCAGCAGGGCCAGTGTGATTCTATAAAATTTATGCTTTAGTTTCATTCTTCGATAGGTAAGTATTCGACAGTTACTCCAGCACGCTCCAGCAGGTCTATGCCATCGGTAAGACGATACTTCTCGCCATACACCACACGCTTGATGCCCGCCTGTATGATGAGTTTGGCACACTCGATACAGGGTGATGCGGTGACATAGAGTGTGGCGCCCTCGCTGTTGTTGTTTGAGCGGGCAATCTTGGTGATGGCATTGGCTTCGGCATGCAGGACGTAGGGTTTGGTCACATTGTTCTCGTCCTCACACACATTCTCGAAGCCAACAGGTGTACCATTGTACCCGTCCGAGATTATCATCTTGTCCTTCACCACGAGAGCACCTACCTTGCGGCGTTCGCAGTAGGAGTTTTCGGCCCAGATGGTAGCCATGCGCATATATCTCTTGTCAAATTTGTCGTCCATAGTTTTTAGTTGGGGGTTAGGAGTTAGGAGTTGAGAGTTAGGAGTTAGGGGTTGGGAGTTGGGGGTTAGGAGTTAGGAGTTGTCGCACCCATCGCAGAGCAAACTCCTAACTCCTAACTGCTAACTCCTAACTATTTGATTCCGTCGCGCTTCATCAAAGCGTCAATAGTGGCATCCTGTCCGCGGAAGCGACGATACAGCTCCTTGGGATGCTCTGAGCTACCCTTCGAGAGGATGTTCTCACGGAACGATGTAGCCACCTCATCATTGTAGATACCCTTCTCCTCGAAGAGAGAGAAAGCGTCTGCATCGAGCATCTCTGACCACTTGTAGCTGTAGTAGCCCGCCGAGTAGCCGCCCGACATGATGTGTCCGAAATGGGTAGTCATGTTAGTACCCTCAGCTGTGGGGAGCAACTGGGTGGGTTCCCAAGCCTTCACCTCATAGGCCAGCACATCGCCCTCGAAGGGTGTGGTGCGTGAGTACCAGGCCATGTCGAGCATGCCGAGGCTCAGCTGGCGGATGCAGAGGTAGGCTGCATTGTAGTTCTGTGCGCGTACGATGCGCTCCACGAGTTCGTCGGGGATGAGTTCGCCTGTCTCGTAGTGG
>JAZOPX010000051.1:0-9556 GCA_045655845.1 Bacteroidaceae bacterium | reverse complement strand
CACCACATCAGGGTGCCATGCCACGATATCCTCCTTACACTGCTTCATGCCGCGCATGATGGTGCCCGCATGGAGGGCCACCTGGATAAAGCCCATGTAGGCCAGATCGCGGTAGTGCTTCACCAAGGTGCCGCCCACCGCTTGCATTAGGTCGCCACCAAAGAAGCGGAACTCCGCCTCCGCATCGCACGCCTTCAATGCACGCATCAGGTTCGACGCGTGCAGGTCGCCCGAGGCCTCGCCTGCTATGAGATAGTATTTCATTTCACTTCATCTTACGTAGTAACGCGCAGTACTTCCTTGTAAGTACTCCAGTACGGACGGGTAAGTACTCGAGTACTTGCATGGTAGTACTGAGACTCTACAGGTCCCAATTCGTTTGGATCTCTTGCATAAGAGAATAGTCGGTCATATCGATTTGTATGGGAGTCACTGCCACATAGCCCTCGGTGAGGTTGGGACGGTCGGCCTCGTGGGGTCGCTCGTCGCGCAGGCAGAAACTGCCCACGAGCCAGAAGTAGTTGCCACCACGCGGATGGGGGTGCTCCTCCCACTCCTGAGTCCACTCGCCACGTGCCATACGGCATACCTTGACGCCCTCATAGATGGGTGTGGCGGGGAAGTTGACATTCAGACACGAGCCATTGGGTAGGCCACGCTCGAGCACCTGCTCCACAATCCTGACGATATACGGAGCGCAAGGCTCAAAGTCGGCATCAGCCGAATGATTGTCCAGCGAGAAGCCCACCGAGGGGATACCCTTCATGCATCCCTCGATGACGATGCCCATGGTGCCGGAGTAGTGCACGTTGACGCCCGAGTTGTCGCCGTGGTTGATGCCGCCGACGATAAGGTCGGGCTGGCGGTCGGGGAAGAGTTCGTGCAATGCCATCTTGATGCAATCGACAGGAGTGCCCGAGCACTTGTAGATGGACAGATGTTCGCGCTCGCTCACGAGGCTGTAGTACACTGGTTCCTTGGAGGTAATCGCGCAGCCCATTCCCGAGCGTCCACCCTCGGGCGCCATCACAATCACATCGGCAAAAGCAGAAAGCAGTTCGGCCACAAAGTTGATGCCGCGAGCCTTGTATCCGTCATCGTTGGAGATGAGTATCAGAGGTCTTTCGTTGTTCATAAGCACAATTATATAAGCGCGAAATTAGCACAAAAGCCGCTAAGCGCCAAAAGTTTTCCACCAAAACGGCAAGTTATCCACATTTTTAGAAACTTTAATCACTTTTTTTATATTAATAGGTAGATTATTACTTACTTCGCATCTTGAAACGTTAGTATATTTTATTAAATGGGAAAAATCATTGCATTAGCCAACCAAAAGGGCGGTGTGGGCAAGACCACCACAGCCATCAACTTGGCCGCTTCGCTTGCGACCTTGGAGAAGAAGGTGCTACTCATCGACGCCGACCCACAGGCCAACGCCTCATCGGGTCTCGGCATTGACATACAGACCGTTGACTGCTCTATCTACGAGTGCCTCATCGACGGACGCGACCCGCGCGAAGCCATATATACCACCGACATCGAGGGGCTTGAAGTCATCGCCTCGCACATCAACCTCGTAGGTGCCGAGATCGAGATGCTCAACCTCGAAGGCCGTGAGACCGTGATGAAGCGTATGCTCGAACCCTTCCTGGCTGAATACGACTATATCCTTATCGACTGTTCTCCTTCGCTCGGACTCATCACGGTGAATGCCCTCACGGCAGCCCACTCGGTCATCATCCCCGTGCAGTGCGAGTACTTTGCCTTGGAGGGAAACAGCAAGTTGCTCAACACCATCAAGATTATCAAGTCAAAACTCAACCCTACGCTCGGCATCGAAGGTTTCCTGCTCACGATGTACGACTCACGCCTGCGTCTCAGCAATCAAGTGCTCGACGAGGTGCGCCGTCATTTCCAGGAACTGGTGTTCGACACCGTCATCCAGCGCAACGTACGCCTCAGCGAAGCCCCCAGCCACGGCATTCCCACCATCCTCTACGATGCCGAATCAAAGGGAGCACAGAACTACCTCGCATTGGCACAGGAAATCATTAAGAAGAACTAAACAATGGCACAAAAGAAATACCCCTCATTAGGCCGCGGACTCGATGCCCTCATCTCTACCGATACGGTGAAGACCGAAGGCTCATCGTCCATCAATGAGATACCCATACATCTTATCAAGGCCAACCCCAACCAGCCTCGCCGCGAGTTTGACCCCGATGCCTTGCAGGAACTCTCCGACTCGATCAAGGAGATTGGCATCATCCAGCCCATCACCCTACGCAAGATGGACGACGGCACCTATCAGATTATCGCTGGTGAACGCCGTTTCCGCGCATCACAACTTGCCGGTCTCACTGCCGTACCTGCCTATATCCGTACCGCCGACGATGAGAACGTCATGGAGATGGCCCTCGTGGAAAACATCCAACGCGAAGACCTAAATGCCATGGAGATAGCCCTCGCCTACCAGCATCTGCTCGAGGAGTACGACCTCACCCAAGAACGTCTGAGCGAACGCGTAGGAAAGAAGCGCACCACCGTAGCCAACTACTTGCGACTCTTGAAACTTCCTGCGCAGATACAGATGGCACTCAAGGAGCGCGAACTCGACATGGGGCACGCCCGTGCTCTCCTTGCGCTGGACAATCCCGTTGAGCAAATCAACCTCTTCCAAGAGATACAGACCTTAGGATACTCAGTACGCAAGGTCGAGGAGATAGTCAAGAAGAGCAAGCAGAAGCAAGAGGCCGACAAGCAGCCTAAAGGATCCTCCACCAGCGACTACGACATGCTGAAACGCCACCTTGCCAACTTCTTCCAAACCGACGTGCAACTGACCTGCAATAACAAAGGAAAGGGAAAAATCGCCATCACCTTCAAGAACGAGGAAGAACTGGAGCGCATCATCTCGATGCTCGACAAACTGAAAGCATGAGTATCCGTCGATACATATTCGCACCTCTGATTGTCCTACTGACAATGCTATGCCTGCCCAGCACCATTGCTGCGCAGGCAGAGCACTTTGTTGCGGATAGTACATATTTCGCCATGCCCAACTTGGAAGAGTTCAACTTTCCCCCATCACTTGAGGTCTCTGGAATTTCCGAAATCAAAGACTCCACAGTGGTTACAAGCCTCACCCGCCGTCAACTCCGCCAGCAACGTCTGGCCTCTTTTACCCCAGACCCAGGCAAAGCCACCTGGAGTGCCCTCGTGTTCCCCGGAGGTGGACAAATCTACAACCACAAATACTGGAAACTCCCCATCGTATATGGTGGATTCCTCGGTTGCGCCTATGCCCTCAACTGGAACAACCAGATGTACAGCGACTATTCGCAAGCCTATCTCGACATCATGGATGACGACCCAGGAACGGCAAGTTACGAGGATTTCCTCCCCCCACGCTACAATGTAGAGGCCAACAAGGACTACCTCACACGCGTCTTCAAGAACCGCAAGGACAACTACCGTCGCCAGCGCGACCTTAGCATCTTCTGCTTCATCGGTGTATACCTCCTCTCCGTAGTAGATGCCTATGTCGATGCCGAACTCTCCAACTTCGACATCACCGACGACCTCAGCGTACAGGTGCGCCCTACCACCATAGAGAACAGGCAGGCGACACTGCGCAACCAAGCCTATGGGCTACAGTGCAGTTTCAGTTTCTAAGCCCAACGAAAAACTACGACCATGACATTCCTCAACAACATAAGCCATCTTTTCCCCATCACCAACCCCACGTGGATATTCCTTGTGGTGTTAGCCATTATCTTGTTTGCCCCTTTGCTGTTCAACCGCATCCGTGTGCCTCATCTCGTGGGAATGATTTTAGCAGGTGTTCTGGTGGGTGAGCATGGGCTCAACATCCTGACTCGCGACAGCAGTTTCGAACTTTTCGGCAAGGTAGGACTATACTACATCATGTTCCTTGCCAGTCTGGAGATGGATCTTGAAGGGCTGAAGAAGAACCGCACCCGAGGCATCACGTTCGGTCTCATCTCTTTCTTTATCCCCGCAGTACTTGGTTTTCTAGCAGGGCAATGGGTATTGCACTTGCCTTGGCAAGCATCGCTACTCTTCTCGTGTATCATCTCATCCCATACCCTGATAGCCTACCCTATCGTAGGTCGTTACGGACTGAGCCGGCACGACTGTGTCACCATTGCTATTGCTGGCACCATGATAGCCTTGTTATTGGCTCTGCTCACCCTGGCTGGCATATCGGCCAGTGCCGAGGGAGACCTGAGCGTCAAGTTCTGGATTCTCTTCTTGCTCAAGTGTGTGGCCTACTGCTGCTTTGTCTTCTATTGTTACCCGCGTTTCACACGTTACTTCTTCAAGCACTATAGCGACAACGTGACCCAGTTCACCTTCGTGCTCGTCATGCTTATCCTGAGTGCTGCGCTATCTGAACTGGCTGGCCTCGAAGGTCTCTTCGGAGCCTTTCTTGCAGGTTTGGTACTCAACAGGTACATTCCTCGCGTATCACCTCTAATGAATCGCATTGAGTTTGTGGGCAACGCCCTCTTCATACCCTACTTCCTCATCAGTGTAGGCATGCTGGTCAACTTGAAAAGTATGTTTGACCACCGTGAAGCCATCTTCGTAATCCTCGTGATGGTAATAACCGCCACCCTCACCAAATGGTTGGCAGCATGGGTTACACAATGGGTACTGCGTATGAAAACAGCAGAGCGCCGTATGCTCTTCGGACTCAGCAATGCCCATGCCGCTGGCGCACTGGCCATGATTATGGTAGGCACACAACTCGAGGTTGAGCCTGGTGTTGTACTTATCGGTGATGACATCATCAATGGCGTGGTACTCGTTATCCTCGTCAGTTGCATCATCAGTTCGCTGGTTACCGAGCGTGCAGCCCGCGAGATAGCCCTCGCCGACAGTTCAACCCCCAACCACACAGACCACAACGAGAAGATCATGGTATCGCTGTACAATCCGGACAGCGTAGAAGCACTCATCGACACCGCAGTGATGATGCGTAATCCCAAGTCAAAGAAGGAGATGATCGCCCTGCAGGTGTGTCTCGACAATGAGCATGTGGAGCAGCAGCTCAAGCAAGGCAAGATGAATCTCGATCGTGCCGCCCATACAGCAGCAGCCGCCGACGTACAACTCTCAACCCATAATCGTATCGGGGTGAATGTCGTAGGAAGCCTCGTGCACTCCATGAAGGAACTCGAAGCCTCAGAACTGCTCCTCGGCCTGCACCATAAGCGCCGCACAGGCGACTCCTACCTGGGTGCCATAGCCACCGACCTACTGGCCCGTATCAACCATCAGATTATCATCGTCAACTATCTCATGCCCGTCAATGTGGTGCACCGCATCATTGTTGCCGTACCCGAGTGGGCCGAGAAGGAGGTAGGCTTCTATCGTTGGGTAGAGCGCTTGAGCCGTATGGCAGAACAATTGGGTTGCCGTATCGACTTCTACGCACACACCGACACGATACCTCTATTGAAGGAATACATCGGGACCAACCACCCAAGCGCACGTACCTCATACATGCCGCTCGACGATTGGAATGACCTACTCATCGTGACGCAGCACCTCAGCTATGATCACCTCTTCGTACTCGTCAGTGCACGCCGTGGAGGTATCTCATGGCAACCGTCATTCGACAACCTCCCTACCCAGTTGGTGCGACACTTCTCAAACAATAGTCTCATGATTATCTTCCCTGAGCAGTTCGGACAAGCACACGAGTTGTCGTATGCACAGCCGCTGCCAACGAGTTAAAAGTTGAAAGATGAAAGATGAAAGTGAAAATATGAAAGAGTCATGGACTGACCGCACGGAATTGCTGCTTGGCAAAGACAAGATGCAACGCTTGCGTGATGCCCATGTGCTCGTAGTGGGAGTAGGTGGTGTGGGAGCCTATGCTGCAGAAATGCTATGCCGGGCAGGGATAGGCGAAATGACTATCATTGATGCCGATACCGTGCAGCCTACCAACATCAACCGCCAACTGCCTGCTACACACGCCACCCTCGGACGTCCCAAGGTAGAGGTCTTAGCAGAGCGTTTCCGTGACATCAACCCCGACATCAAACTGCACGCGTTGCCGATGTATGTAGTCCCCACGACTTCTCCTAAAGGTGAGAAAGACATCATTGCCGAAGACCTTGACAAGAGCCAACAAGCAAAAATCACTATAGAGGTACTTTTAGATAACTTTACCGAGTCATCCCCCCTTGGGGGGAGAGAGGGGGGCCTCTTCATCGTCGATGCCATCGACACCATCGCTCCAAAGTGTGCCCTTATCAGCGAAGCCCTACGCCGTGGCATCCCCATCGTAAGCAGTATGGGAGCCGGTGCCAAGAGCGACATCACGCAGATACGCTTTGCCGACCTTTGGGATACCTATCACTGCGGTTTGGCCAAAGCCGTACGCACACGACTCAAGAAAGAGGGACTACGCCGCTCACTTCCCGTGGTATTCTCGACCGAGCAGGCCGACCGCAATGCCGTCATTACCATCGAAGGCGAACAAAACAAGAAATCCACCACCGGCACCATCAGTTACATGCCTGCCGTATTTGGGTGTTACCTCGCAGAATATGTGATACGTAAATTAAGTGGAAAGTGGAAAGATGAAAGATGAAAGTTTAGTTCGAGTGGAAAGTGGGAAGTGGAAAGATGAAAGGTTATAGGTTAAAAATTAAAAGTCATGGGTAATAGACCTTCCGGATGGCGACTGTTGTCTGTAGTCTGTTGTCCGTTGACAAAAAAATAATAAAATGATACAACTACACGACATACACAAGAGTTTCGGCACACTCAAAGTGCTTAAAGGCATCGACCTCACCATCAACCAAGGTGAAGTGGTCAGCATCGTAGGCCCCAGCGGAGCGGGCAAGACGACCCTACTACAGATTCTTGGCACACTCGACCGCCCTGATAGCGGACAGGTTCTCTTTGACGGCATTGATGTCTCAGCATACAAGGAGAAACAACTCTCTGCTTTTCGCAACCAGCACATCGGCTTCGTGTTCCAGTTTCACCAACTGCTACCCGAGTTCACTGCAGTAGAGAATGTCATGATGCCCGCCCTCATCGGTGGAGCCAGCATGAGCGATGCCCGCCAACGTGCTATGGAAATGCTCGAGTTTTTGCACCTCACCGACCGTGCTACCCACAAGCCCTCGGAACTCTCTGGTGGAGAGAAGCAACGTGTGGCCGTAGCCCGCGCCTTAGTCAATCGTCCACAGGTCATCCTTGCCGACGAACCGTCAGGTAGTCTCGATACGCAAAACAAGGAGGAGTTGCACCGTTTCTTCTTCGACCTACGCGACCAATTGGGGCAGACCTTCATCATCGTCACTCATGATGAGACTCTTGCGGCCACAACTGACCGCACCATACGTCTAAGAGATGGAAGAATTCTATAAGTGGAAAGTGGAAAGATGAAAGATGAAAGTTGCGGGTGAGCGAGTGGGCGGAGATTCATTTACGCACACAGCGAGCGTAGCAACTTCGACGGAGTCAAAGTTCGTGCAAGTGCCGACGCGGTATGAAAGCGTCGGTTGCGACGACGGAAGATTTATCTTCCCAAAGGAGTCTCAAACTTGTTAGAACTCTCACAGCGAGCGAAGCCGAAGTTCGACGAAGTCAAAGATGGAAATTAAGTTATAGTGAAAATATAAAAGTTATTAAGATAAGTGAGAAGTTAAAGATCCGGATGAGAAACTTTCATCTTTCATCTTTCCACTTTAAAAGACCAAACGATGAGTACAAGACAAGAACAAATGGAAGCATTCGGACGCTTTCTCGACGTACTGGACGAACTGCGCGAGAAGTGCCCTTGGGACCGCAAGCAGACCAACGAGAGCCTGCGCCCCAACACCATAGAAGAGGTATACGAACTGTGTGATGCCCTTATCAACGAAGACGACACTAATATCTGCAAAGAACTTGGCGATGTACTGCTCCACATCGCATTTTATGCCAAGATTGGTTCCGAGAAAGGCGTTTTTGATATGAAAGACGTATGTGACCGCTTGTGCGAGAAACTCATTTTCCGCCATCCGCACGTGTTTCCACAAGATGAAAGTGGAAAGATGAAAGATAAAAACTCCCATCCGGATGGCAATAACTCTCCACTTTCATCTTTCAACTTTCCACTCGATGCCACCCAAGTATCTGAGAATTGGGAGCAATTGAAACTCAAGGAAAAGGGAGGGAATAAGCGTGTACTGAGCGGTGTACCCTCTGGGCTACCCTCTATCGTCAAAGCCTACCGCATACAAGAGAAAGCCCGTAACGTGGGCTTCGAATGGGATGATGCATCAGGAGCATGGGAGAAGTTGCTCGAAGAGATTGAGGAACTGAAGGTCGAACTCGACCACGGCAACCACGACCTTGCCGAAGCCGAATTGGGCGATCTGCTCTTTGCTACCATCAACGTAGCCCGCATGAATGGACTCAGCCCCGACAATGCTTTAGAGCGCACAAACCAAAAGTTTATCCGTCGCTTCAACTACGTCGAGGAGAGTGCCATCGCTGGGGGACTCAACCTAAAGGAAATGACCTTGGAAGAGATGGATTCCTTATGGGACGAAGCCAAGCGTAAAGGGCTATAATAGTCTATTGAAATGAAAAATGCGACACAGAAGATGGGCGATTATCTGTCTGTAATTACCACTCGGTACCTATCATTCATTAGCACTGCAAACTTCACGACATAATGACCAGACAAGTAGTATAACAACTCAAAAGCAGCCATATGGCTGCTTTTTTATTAGATCAAAATTACGAATACTTGCGGGGGAAGCGGAAGAGGATGCCGAGCAGGGCTATCACACCCAGGAGGATGGGATAGTAGAGGTAGCCGATGATGTCAAAGGGTGAGATGGCAGCGAGACCAGCAGCCATCAAAAGTTGTGCTCCATAGGGAATTAGTCCCTGAGCAAAACAACTGAAAGTATCGAGTAGCGAGGCACTCATGCGACGGTCTACACCGTAGCGGTCGGCGATGTCGCGTGCTACAGGGCCTACGGTGATGAGGGCTATGGTGTTGTTGGCGGTGCAGAGGTCGGCAAGGATGACGAGCAGAGCGATGGTACACTTGGCACCGCGCTGCCCATTGATGCGACGGGTGAGCACACGGATGAGCCAGTCGATACCGCCATTGTGACGTATGAGAGCAAGCATACCACCTGCCAGAAGAGTGACGATGATGAGCTCACTCATGCCCATGATACCCTCTCCCATGGCTCCCATCCAGCCCATGAGGTCAAAACTACCGCTGACCATACCGATAACACCTGCCAAGAGTATGCCAATGAGGAGCACCACGAGGACGTTCATGCCTGCCACAGCGAGCACAAGGACAGCGAGGTAGGGCAACATCTTGTACCATGCTGGCCAAGCTACATCGGTGGGAGCAGTAACACCTTGTCCCAAGAGAATGTATACCACGAGTGCTATGAGGGCTGCGGGAGCAGCCAGATAGATATTGGCCTTGAACTTATCACTCATGCGCACGCCCTGAGTCTGTGTGGCTACGATGGTGGTATCGGAGATGAAG
>JAZOPX010000050.1:0-2606 GCA_045655845.1 Bacteroidaceae bacterium | reverse complement strand
CGTCGTTTGGACAATATCCTGACCATAGAGGATGGCGAAGATGTTAAGTATACCTATAAGCTCCCCGTGTCAGAAGGCCAGCTCTACATCGTGGAGGTAACAGCCCTCAGCGAGGATATCACCTTCACCTCGAAGTTTGAGGCACCTGAGACTGGTGGTATCTGTGCAACTGCTGTTGCCATAGAGACTCTGGGCGAGAATGTAACCATCGACTACACATTCGAGGCTGTGAAGTGGTACAAGCATACCGCTGATAAGGACGGCTTCTATTCTGTTAATGCAAAGTTGGGCTATGCAGCCAATATGACTACAAAGATTGGTGACTGTGATGCAGCAGAGACCAACGCCGGTAATGACAACAACGCTACCAATGCCTACATGGGCGGATACAAGGCTGCTAAGGTATATTTGGAAGAGGGTCAAACTCTGTACATCTATACCAAGACAGGACGCTCAAATGACGAAGAGCAGTTTAGTGCAGATTTCTATCTCTGCGTGTCATACGTAGGTGAGGCACGTCCCGGTGAGGATGCTGCTGTAGCCATCCAGGCTGTAGCCAACAAAGAGTATACTATCCTGAAGAACGATGCTGATGGCTACGAACAGTGGTACACCTACACTATTCCTGCCGAGAAGGAGGCTGTCTTTGCTTTGAGCACAGTGGTGAAGTACCTGACCAACAACTTCAGTTTCTACAGAGAAGATAAGGTAACCACCATGTCGACTGGTAAGGGTGACTACACACAGGAGAACATCACCAACGAGAAGAACGAGACCATTGGTAAGCGCATCACCTTCGCTGCTGCGGATGAGGCTCGCACCATCTTCTTCAAACTTGGCACGGTGAATGCTAAGTTCTACCCCGATCCTGTAGTATGGCAGATTGTCTGTGATGACAATACAGGTATCGTTGTTGAGGAGATGGCTCCCGAGGCTGCTGTAATCTACGACCTCATGGGCCGTCGTGTAGAGAATCCCGGTAAGGGCATCTATATCATCAATGGTGTGAAGCGCGTGATTAAGTAAGGTCGTCGGACTGAGCGCAAAAAGAAAATAAGGGTGTGCCACGTGGCGCACCCTTATTGTTTTATTCAAACGACAGATAAGGTTCGAGTCGGGAGATGTCGGCCTCGGTAAACTCATCGAGGAAGAGCAGTTGGCGTGCCGAGCGGATGGAACCTTCGCGCTTGCGCAGTTCGATGATGGCCCGCGCTTGGTAGAAGGTGAGGTAGGGGTGAACCTTCAATTGAGATAGCGATGCCTTATTAATATGCAGTTTTCCTATTTTGGGAGTGCTGATGTGTACCCAATCGCCCAACTCTTCGGGGAGGTCATACGACTCATGTACCTGCCTGATGGTGTGGAAACCTCCCAATGCTTGACGATACTCGACAATGCGCTGGGCTCGTACGGGACCTATGCCGGGAATGCGCATCAGTTCGGCTGTGTCCGCTGTGTTGAGGTCGACAAACTTTCCGGGCTTGTACTTTGCTCTCATATAATCTGCATACGGGTGCTTGCGATGAAGCGTGTCTGAGGGTGTAGTGGGATAAGGTGCCCCTGTGGGGCGTTGCATCTTAGGAATCGTGATATAAGGCTCTATGCGAACGAATATCGTATCGTGCATCCCATAAATACGGGCCAAGTCGCTAGGCTTACGGAATACACCCCCAGCGTTGCGGTAACGTAGGATATTTCGGGTTACATAGGGTGGCAGTCCTACGGAGAGCAACTCCAAGGAATCTGCCATGTTGGGGTCAAAGGGATGTGGAACTATTCTAAACGGAGTCTCCTCCTGGTGATGGCTCGTAAGCGATAGTAGTAAGGAGTCGGGAGTGTATGTCTCGTAGGGTTGCTCGGTCTTCCACATCGGCCTTGTCCAAAGCAAAGCCAGAACACTCACAAGTAGTACTGCCAGCAGCAGGATCGCCCGGCGGTCTTGTCGGGAGAAGTTGAACCAATCGCGCCACATAGGAGTTTATTCTTTATTATTTGCAGCAAATGTAGCCGATTATTTGTACTTTTGCAACCCATTTATCCAACAAAAGCAATGAACTACCTGAAGAAATATCCTCTGTCCATACTTATTATCGGTATCATCCTGTTTCTCTCGTTCTTCAATCCGCCCGAGACTCCGCTCAATAAGGTGACCAACATCGACAAGGTGCTACACTTCACGATGTACTTCGGATTCTGTGTGGTGCTGTGGTTCGAGTACTTCAAGAGCCATGTACACGCTGAGCCCAAGCGCCTCATCCCTTGGGCTATCATCGCCCCCATCCTTTTCAGTGGACTTATCGAGATAGGCCAGCAGACGCTCACCCCGACACGAGGAGCCGACTGGTGGGACTTCCTCTTCAACTCCTTAGGTTGCCTTGCTGCAGCGCTATTTAGTCAGACAGTCACACGCCGTGTGCTGAGACGAAAGTAAAATATATCGCCTTCCACTTCGCATAATCGAAAAATTGCATTATCTTCGCAGTCATAAATATATACCATTGCTATGACAAAGAAGATTTTGTTGCTCGGTTCGGGCGAGTTGGGAAAAGAGTTCGTCATCGCTGCACAGCGATTGGGCCAGTATGTAATCGCTTGCGATGCTTATG
>JAZOPX010000049.1:0-9814 GCA_045655845.1 Bacteroidaceae bacterium | reverse complement strand
TGATGATGTTTTCACACTTCCACCGCTATATTGAATTTCACGTGTCATCACATTGTATAAGCGGTTCTCATCCTCCTTGACCACATAACATACATTAGCGTCAGGATTACTATCATCCAAATCACCACGAATAGAGAGGGTCTCATCTCCTGTTTCGGGATTAATCTCTGTTTTTACCAATACTGAGCTAAACTTGTTTCTCTGCTCGTTAAAAGCTGAAGTTTCATACGAAACCTCCAAATTATAGTCGTAATCTCGCAATCCATCATTATCGACATCTCCCCTATCCACAGCAAGCGCATGAGGCACATTATCCACATACACGGAGTTATCCTGGAAATGGTAACGAACAAATTTAGCAATAAGGTCAGCTCCGGCCTTTATCGAATCCTTGAATTCCTGCACTTCATCAGCACTAGCAGTAGGTTTCTCCTTTCTAAAGGTCTCTATTTCAACGAGCAAGCTATCCCAAGTAAGCAGACCCTGATCATAAGCACGCTGCAATGCATCCCCAGAAGGCACATACACTGTATAATGGTATGTATCGAACATACGCACAAGATTATGCTTGGCAATCTGCTCATAGAACACCGTATACTTGTTCCACTCCTTCTGATTTGTATTCTCTGCACCCAAAAAATATTCCAAGACCTCACGAGAGGGTTCGCAGAGACTTCTAAATTCTGAGAATTCAGGATTAAACAACACATCACTGACAGTCTGCGTAGGAGGCTGTATCATAGAACCATCCAAATGGAACGTTTGTCCATTGGTCATAGAGTGAGCCTGCACTACAGGAATACCCTTTGACTGACCGAGAGTATCATACTGTAGTTCTCTACCACCCATAATATGGCTAACTTTACCTTCGGCATCACGCTCCACCTTCACCGTACCATAACCCTTAGACATATAGTACTTTCTACGTTTTGCATAACGCTTCTCTAATTCATCTGCGGTATTCATATCACCCAACACGATATTGTATTCCAGAACTTCTTTAAACAAGTTTTCAACATTGCCAAACTTATCTTTCAATTCCTTTAGTTCTCCATACGTATTGGTCAAAGCATCATACTTGCTACGATCATACTGAACCTCTTGTGCTTTCACGACAAGGGTACCCTCCTCACCTTCGAGGCTACCATTCAGCTTATATGCCTTAGCATCCTTATCAACGTATACCAGCGTGTTCTTCTCATAGTCCATATACCTTATCTCTGTATAAGGATTATAATATACCAAGCCATTATCAGAGGTTACAATCAGGCCAAACTTATTACCCATTGACAAGAGGTATTTATCGTACTGTAAGTCCTCAATAGCCTTATTGAAAATCGACATTGTATCGTTCAACATCACAGGAGCGATTACCGAATTATATCTCGCAGGGCTATACACAGTATCCATGACATAAACGACACCATTATTTGCCAACATAATCTTATTAACATCCCCAACATTCACATTCATCGGGTCACGCGCATCGTCTACGATATACTCAAACTTTGAAGGAACGGTAGAGTTAAAGGACATCTGCATATGATTTCGCACTAAAGGCTCGATAATATCAATAGGTATACTATCAATAGCGACTATTATATTATCAATGCCCTTAGCATAACGCTCCAACAACGACTTACCCGAAAGTTCTTTGAAATATCTTACAACGGCCTTGTCAGATGGAGCAAAGATAGCAGCCATATCTTGTTCTTTATCTGTAGAACCTGCCTTGTATGCATTCCAACCTGGATCGAAGAGTAACGTACCCAGAGCATTATGAACACCAGTTTCATCCGTATACGAGGTAAAGCTTCCTTCTGTATAATACTTCTTCTCGTACAACTTCTCTTCTCCACCATATACGCGATTGAAGCTTTGCGCAAAATCACTATTGGCATCGATAGGCTTAGGCACAGAGAAGCGATCCAACAGACGGCTAAAGATCAAGGTTGTGGAGTCAGAGTTGGCCAAACGAGGCAAATCAGACTCAAGCATAGTCATATCACCATTTACACGCAACTCCTCCGCCATGTTTGAGGGGGGAATAAGAAGTCCGTTCAATTGGTGCACATAACCATTCTTACAGGTAACATCACTCTTTTCTCTGATGACCTTCTTATCATAGATATAGATATCAGACAAACGAGCTTCATCATCACTAACTAACAACTGCAAATCTCGTTCGTTGATATTCTTCATGTACAACTGATCCTGAATAAAGTGTGTCATCATTGTACGAGAAGCGTCCAAAGCCAAGCGGATAGAGTCAAAGGCTTCCCACTCTTTATTATTCTTTGGCAAGTCCTTCGCTCCGAACAAACCGACAGTGTCTGTCAACGAAGCAGACGTCACACGGCGCAAGCACTGACCCGGTATAGGTTCGGCATTTGCACCTGTAGACTGCATCTTTGACAACATCTCCAAGAGATAAGCATTGTCAAGCATTGCCCCATAAAGGATGATTCGCTTGTGCGCCAATGTCAATTGGCTGTAATCAGTGAATCCCCAATTTTCCTTGATGCCAAGCTCGAATGCCTTGTCATTGGCAACAAAAAGGGTTTTACTACCGGTCTTACTCAAGACTTCCTTGTAATCGAGGTCTTCAATCACTCGCAAGAAATGCTTGAACTCACCCTGTTCGTAAAGATAGTCGTAAATGCTTGCTCCCACGAAAGTCGGTTCTGTGTCATCGAAAAAGTACTCGTCACGACAGGACTGGAACGTAGCACAAGCAAACAACAGACAAGCCATTCCGATGTACTTGCCCACCTTTGATACGTGTTTCTTGTTCATATTTAGATATTAGTTAGTATTATTCAAACTCTTTAATAGGGCAAAGGTAGAAATCTTTCTTTAGACTAACAAATTTATTCAAAATTCTTTTGACGTTAAGAAAGATTTTAACTCTTTAGCGTTATTTTAACTCTTTTATTTCCTGACCACGAAAAGTTGCAGGCTTCGCATCTGTATCAAGGTATCTCGCAAACTCCTGCGGCGTAATGGTGACTGGCTCGACCATAAACTCGGGGACATTATAACTCTTGTAATAGTCGCCATAAAAATAGGGGTCGCGCTGAGGCAAGAGGAAGGGCTTATGTGCTTTACCCTGTTCGTCAAAATAGGCCATGTAGAGACGGGTATACCCTCCATCGTCACGACGCGAAGTAAAGAGCATCCAACGTCCATTACTAGACCAGGCATGATAGCTTTCGACATCGTTACTGTTCACGACACTTACATCATGCAACTGCATCGTTTCCAAGTCTATCATATACAGATCGGCATCCTTGTGCCAGATATGGAAACAACCATATCCACCCATTCCGAAAAGGAGATAACGCCCATCGGGAGAGACACGAGGGAAGGTAGCACTCTTGCCCATAGCCCTGGCATCGAACACCAATTCGGACGGGCCAAACATCTGTGTCTCCGGATCAAAGGATTTTCGGTAGATATTATATTTAAAATCTTGGTAACGTTCAATAATCTCACGCTCACGTTGCGAATGGTCTTGAATCTCCATATGAGCAGAGCAATAATAGAGAGTCTTCCCGTCAGGAGACCAGGTGGGGAATACCTCCCACTCCAAGGTATCGTGTTCAATGAAGCTTACCTCGTTACGATCAATATCATAGAGAATAAGGTCACTCCTTAAATCCTGCACTTCAATTTTATTGTTATTCTTGGTATGGAATGATTGCCCTGTATCATTAATCGAATATGCAATATAATTATGCGTAGGATGCCATGCCGGATACACTCCCGCCGAAATCGTAGAGTCTGTCTTGAGATTTATTTTCTTAACCCCATCCGTAGTTACGAGGAGCGTTCCTCCCTTATATTGGCGAGCATGAAACTGCATATTGTCCGTTTTATAGTTTTTGTACGAATGACAATTGATGCATTGCCCATCCTTATCGGTACTCAGCAACATATTGTTGTAAATCATCTGTTCATCAAATGTCGCCAATTCTCTCTGACGAATACTTAGCTCTTCGTAGGTCACGTACGATGGAGCTATGATACGATACGAGATGTAAGGGTCAATAAGCTCCTCAGCCACATGCCACAGTATCGGTCGACACTTGGTCCAACCCTTATCCGTTTGGATATAAGCATTAAGCTCTATCGTTTTTCCTTTGGCTGCAGACAAGAGACTATGCCATTTATTTATATCCCAATCGGTTTGCTTACCCTTCATCACCAGCGATTGTTCTCCGCTCTTGAGTTCGGTTATGAAGTTTTTACCTTCCATATCGTAAGCGACATTGAGAGGAGCGATATTACAAGGGATAACAATATCACTATACTCGGGATAGATAACAGGCAATGTATCTGTCTCGGAATAATGCTCAGGGACAGTAGCGGTGCACCCGACCAGAAGCGCCACACCGAATAATGTGCATAATACAGATTTGTAGTACATATTCGTTGAATTAATAAGATTTCACGTCTCTAATAAAGAAATAGAAGTACCAAAAGGTATCACCAAAGCGTTCATAGAATAGCTTTTTGGCTTTAGGATCGCGCTCAACATTCTCCACGGCATGTTTCTGCGCAAAGCGCATAAAGTCTTTGAAGCGTGCATCCACCTTTTTATCAAAAGGCATTCTACTAACATCGACAGTCTTCTCCAGGTTACCATAAAGCAATGCAGCCTCTTGATAATGGGTAGGCATACGACTCTCCTTATGACTATTTGCATAGTGAAAGAAATTGTTCCAGAAGGTAGGTATATCCTTCAAGATGAGAGCACACATCAGACCCGCCTCATCGAACATCGGCGTACCACCCTCATAATGAGTATGTGCAAAATAATTAAGAAGGTAAATCTCCACCAACGAGTTGTCACCATCAAGCTGATCCCTATATTGGTAAAGCGGAAGTATACTTGCCATTTCCCGGTCTTTTACTATAAGTTCGGGGTTATTAGCTATCTTTTCATATTTCTCAGCCCAACCGCGATAGAAGAGCGTCTTCTTCAAAGTACGGATATACTTCATTGCCAATTCCGGTTCTCCCGAGATGAGCGAGGTGCGCACCATATACTTCAGATAGTCGACTTTCCAACCATATTCCACAGCATCTTCGAGACACCAACGATAACAGAAGTTCATTCGTCCATAGTGATAGTAGAGCATCTTACCTCCCACTTGCATCAGGCGAATCTGCAAAGGCGAATTCGGTGCTTCACCTCCATCAAGGTAGTGGAACATCTCGTCACCTGCCTTGCCGAGTTTAAGCAAAGAAAGATTCTTATTGAGGACTATCAATCGGGTTGGCGTCTGCTTCTGTGCCTTGGCCACATCCAGTGCCTTGCGCCATTCGAGACGCTCCATGTAGTGGTTCATCTTTATTTCGGCACGGAAGTTGGGATCACGATACCAAAATAAAAGTCCAAGAGCCACGACAAAGGCCACGACACCAAAGCCCTCTATGAGAAATGGCTTCTTGGCCACCTGTTCCTCGCCTCGATTCAAAGGGATAAAAGGCATCACCAACGGGTACAGATAGAGCAGGATATAGGGAATCCAAGTAAAGAGGTCGCGCTTGGAAAATTCGAATGCAGGCATACCCACGGTAAACATATCCGCAAAACGCGTTTGCTCATAAACGCTATAATATAATATAGGCGTAACCACAATGGCAACCACACTGAGCAGAGCAGCAACTCCCCTCCCCTCTCTACCACGGCAAAGCTCCCACAGGGCAATGCCCATCAAGGCAAGCAATGCATAGAATCCGAAGCAAGGATACCCCACGACAGCCACACCTATTATAACAAGGTAGCGCCATCCACCTTTTACCACCTGATGGAGACGCATGGCCGAAAGCGTAAAGAGGAAGCCCACGAGCATCGAGTAGAAGTAGCCTTGTGTCTTAATCTGGAATATCCAGTAACCAGCCTCCATCGAGCAACATAGGATGAGTGCACTGGGAATAAGGGCCAGCAATGCGTGAGGGGCAGGGATACGGAACACCCTCATCGTCAACCACTGCGCCACAAGTAGTAAGCCCACATAGATGAGTGAGCCCAACATGGGATAATAGAAGAACTGCATGAAGAAGTTTGCAATGTAACTCATCAAGCCGCCCGGCACCAACATGCGCTCATCAAAATAAACCTTTGTAGGCAGCCACAACGAGAGTTCCTGCACGCGAAACAGGTATTCATGCTCAAACACATTGAGGAGCACCCACACCACTGCCGCAAATACCAATCCTGCATAGAGCGGAAACCGCTTCAGGCTATCCTTCGCCATGGCAACAGTCTGTGAATTGAAGTTCGTATTGTCTTTCATTATATTTGTGTTAATATTAGCAAAGCATAGTATCTTGCAAAGGTAAATATATTCCACCGAACATCAAAACATCGGTTACAAAAGTTCACAAATCGAATCGGGGATGGTAGCTTGGCAGCATTGGGATAAATGCATAAGACATCCCTTTCTTTTTGAGTCTACCCTTTTTCCATCGAGGGTCTACCGTTTTTTCTTCGAGGGTCTACCGTTTTTTCTTCGAGGGCCTACCGTTTTTCCATCGAGGGCCTACCGTTTTTCCTCCTCTTGCCTCAGAACTATATATAATAAAGAGTATCAAAGTCAGCTGACCAGCTGACCAAGGTATAACAATAAGTTGATAACCAAGGCATTGACTCAGTCATCCCAGCTGACCAATGCTGACCTTCATTAACTTAGTCAGACCAGACGTAGTCAGCCTAAGCCAACCCGGATGACAGCAGCAACACATTGAAAGACATAAAGTTAAAAATATCAAGTCAGCTGGTCAGCCGATTTCGGAAAACTCTTTTTTAAGGTGATAATATATTGAATCTCGGGGAGACTTCCATATCATCAAAAAAGTATGGTCCCCAAACATACACGTTTGGGGACCATACTTCTAATTCAAGGAATCAATACTCCATCTTAGTCATGCGCACATAGCTCTGATAGCGTCTCTTGGCCATCTCCTCGCAGGCCTCGAAGAGGTCGGCAGCCTCGGCGGGATATTGCTTCATCACGGATGCGAAGCGCACCTCACCTTTGAGGAAGTCCTGGAACTGCTCCCACTGCGGCTCCTTAGAGTCGAGTGTGAAGGGGTTCTTGCCCTCGGCCTCGAGTGCGGGGTTGAAGCGCCAGAGATGCCAGTAGCCGCATGCTACAGCAGCAGCCTCCTCAGCCTGTGCCTTACCCATACCCTTCTTCAAGCCGTGGTTGATACAGGGAGCGTAAGCGATGATGATTGAGGGACCGGGATAAGCCTCCGCCTCACGGATAGCCTTGAGGCACTGGCTCTGGTCGGCACCCATAGCCACTTGTGCAACATATACATAGCCGTAAGTAGTAGCAATCATACCGAGGTCTTTCTTGCGAACGCGCTTACCTGAAGCAGCAAACTTGGCGATGGCACCGAGCGGAGTAGCCTTTGAAGACTGACCACCAGTGTTAGAGTATACCTCCGTGTCGAGCACGAGGATATTCACATCTTCGCCCGAAGCAATCACGTGGTCGAGACCGCCATAACCGATATCGTAAGAGGCACCATCACCACCAATAATCCACTGTGAACGCTTCACAAGGTAGTGGCTGAGCTCCTTGAGCTGAGCACATACGGGACAACCGGCAGCTGCGCTGGCCTCGATGTGGGGAAGCAATGCTGCGGCGGCAGCCTTAGAAGCATCGGCATCGTCCTGACCTGCAATCCAAGCCTGAGCAGCCTCCTTATATTCGGCAGATACCTTGTCGCTGGCAATCATCTCTTCCAAGAGAGCCTGTACGCGAGCCTTCATCTTCTTGTTGGCAAGTACCATACCAAGACCGAACTCGCAGAAATCCTCGAAGAGTGAGTTGGCCCATGCGGGACCCTGACCCTTCTCGTTGGTTGTATAAGGTGTTGAGGGGATTGAACCTGAGTAGATTGATGAGCAACCAGTAGCGTTAGCCACCATCTGACGGTCACCATAGAGCTGAGAGATGAGCTTCACGTAAGGTGTCTCACCGCAACCAGAACATGCACCAGAGAACTGGAAGAGCGGAGTGGCGAACTGTGCGTTCTTGGGATTAGACTTGATGTCTACAAGGTGTTGCTTGCTCTTCACGTTCTTCACGCAGTAGTCCCAGTTAGCAGCCTCTTTGAGTTCACCTTCGAGAGGAACCATCTTGAGAGCAGGACCACCGAGCTTGGGATTGCCAGGACATACGTCAACACAGTTGCCGCAACCGAGACAGTCCATTACACCCACCTGGATGCGGAACTTCATGCCCTTCATCGCAGCGGGAGCCTTCATGTCGATCATGTCGCCGTTTACGCCAGCAGCTTCGGTATCATCCATTACGAACGGACGGATACAAGCGTGAGGACAAACGAAGGCACACTTATTACACTGGATACACTTCTCAGCATCCCACACAGGAACGAAGGGAGCCACACCACGCTTCTCGTAAGCCGATGTGCCCTGAGGCCATGTACCATCCTCGTAGCCCTTGAAGGCCGATACGGGGAGCAGGTCACCATTCTGTGCATTGATGGGGCGTACTACCTCGTTGATGAATGCGGGGTCATCGTTGGCCACCTTTTCATCAGCGGGAAGGTTGCTCCATGCAGCGTCAACTACCAATTCCTTGTACTCGCCACCGCGATCTACAGCAGCGTAGTTCTTGTTCACGATATCCTCACCCTTCTTGCCGTATGACTTCACGATGAACTTCTTCATCTGCTCGATAGCCAAGTCTACGGGAATCACCTCAGTGATGCGGAAGAAGGCACTCTGGAGGATGGTGTTGGTACGGTTGCCCAAGCCAATCTCCTGTGCAATCTTGGTGGCGTTGATATAGTAAACCTTGATATTGTTATCAGCAAAGTATTTCTTGATGTTGTTGGGGAGGTTTGCAGCCAACTCGTCGCCTTCCCAGATGGTGTTGAGCAGGAAGGTACCGTTCTTCTGCAAGCCGCGGGTCACGTCGTACATCTTCAGGTAAGCCTGTACATGGCAAGCCACGAAGTTAGGTGTATTCACCAAGTAGGTAGAGCGGATATCGCTGTCACCGAAACGGAGGTGTGAACAGGTGAAACCGCCCGACTTCTTAGAGTCGTATGAGAAGTAAGCCTGACAGTGTTTGTCGGTGTTGTCACCGATAATCTTCACTGAGTTCTTGTTGGCACCTACCGTACCATCGGCACCGAGGCCGTAGAACTTAGCCTGGAACATGCCGTCGCCACCCATGGCAATCTCCTCCTTCTGGGGGAGTGAGGTGAAGGTAACGTCATCGACGATACCCACGGTAAACTGGTTCTTGGGCTCTGCCATAGCGAGGTTCTCGTATACGGCAAGAATCTGTGCAGGAGTGGTATCGTTAGAGCCGAGACCATAGCGACCACCCACGATAACGGGAGCATCAGGCTTGCCATAGTAGCAGTCCTTAACGTCGAGGTAGAGGGGTTCGCCATTAGCACCGGGCTCCTTAGTACGGTCAAGCACAGCGATGCGCTTGGCTGTCTTGGGCACAGCAGCGAGGAAGTGCTTCGCAGAGAAGGGGCGATAGAGGTGTACGGCTACGAGACCCACCTTCTCGCCCTGAGCGGTGAGGTGGTCAACGACTTCACGGATAGCCTCAGTCACCGAACCCATAGCGATGATGACGCGGTCAGCATCCTCAGCACCGTAGTAGTCGAAGAGGCCATACTTGCGGCCAGTAATCTCTGAAATCTTCTCCATATACTCCTCTACTACAGCAGGTACGTTGGCGTAGTAGTTGTTGCAGCTCTCGCGGTGAGCGAAGAAGGTGTCGGGGTTCTCGGCCATACCACGTGC
>JAZOPX010000048.1:0-3994 GCA_045655845.1 Bacteroidaceae bacterium | reverse complement strand
CGTGGGGCTGATGAAGATGGTCGATCCAGAGACTGGTGTGGATGTGTATGTTGACACCTCGTCTCGTCGCGTGCGTGCGCTACACCGCAAGTGGTGGGTCGAGAGTCAGGTGAGGCTGCGTGACACATTCAGCAAGTCGGGCGTAGATTCCATCTCTGTGCGTACAGATCAGGATTATGTGAAGTCGCTGATGAACCTTTTTGCTAAAAGAAATTAAAGTATGAGGAGATTTATAAAGCACATCGTATGTTTGATTTTAGCGTGTCTGGCGCTGCCTGCATCTTCGCAGGTTACCATCAATGCCAGTATCGACTCGCTGCAGTTGTTCATCGGTGAACAGACTCAGGTGAAGATTGAGGTGAGCTGTCCTGCCGATGGTGAGCTGGTCATGCCCACCTATTCTGACAATATGTTGATGGAGGGTATTGAGATTTTGGGCGAGGTGAAGACCGACACGCAGTATCTGAACAAACGGAAGCATATGATAGTGACGCAGGCCTACACGGTAACCTCGTTTGATACGGCATTCTATTATATCCCGCCTTTCGAGGTATTGGTCGATGGTCAGCCTTATGAGTCGAACTCCTTGGCACTGATGGTGATGACATTTGATGTTGACACTGCCAATGTTGAGGCTATCTATCCTATCAAGGATATAATGAAGCGTCCCCTCACCTTTGTGGAGGTCTTGCCCCTTGGTGGCAGCATCGTGCTTGTTATAGCACTCTGCTTCCTTATCCCATTCCTGCTGACACGCTATCGTGACAACAAGCCCATCCTTCGTCGTGTGACTATCGCTCCCAAGCTGCCTCCCCATCAGGTGGCGTTGCAAGAGATGGAGCGCATTAAAGAGGAGAAGGGTTGGCTGCGCGATGACGTGAAGCAATACTACACCGAGCTCACCGATGCCTTGCGTGGCTATATGGAGGAACGCTTCGGGTTCAATGCCAAGGAGATGACCTCCGATGAGATTATCACAAAGCTCAACGAGCAACCCGATAAGGAATGGATTGGCGAGCTGCGTGAATTGTTCCAGATGTCTGACCTTGTGAAGTTTGCCAAGTACAAACCTCTCATCAACGAAAACGACATGAACCTCATCAATGCTATCGACTTCATCAACAAGACCAAGGTCGAGGTGACTACCCCGGCTGAGCCTGAGGTGCAGGAGATTGTGGTTAAGGAGGGTCGCCCGACATGGCAGAAGGTGCTCCTCGTCAGTGGCATCGTGCTTCTTGGCCTGCTCGGTGCTGGTGCGCTCTATGTGGCTATTGTTGAGGTTATACAGCTATTTTTCTAATAAATATAGAATTCTATGACATTTGCTCATCCTGCATATCTCTTATTGTTGATTTTGCTCGTACCTTATATCGTATGGTACATCCTGAAGGGGCGGCAGAGCGAACCCTCGATGCGTGTGTCGACTACTCGCATGTATGCGACTATGCCCCAAAGCTATAAGGTATACCTTCGCCACGTACCCTTCGTGTTGCGTATGATAGCTCTCACGTTACTCGTCGTGGTATTGGCACGACCACAGTCTACCGATAGTTGGCAAAGCAGCGAGGTCGAGGGTATTGATATCATGCTGGCCATGGACGTGTCGACGAGTATGTTGGCCGAGGATCTCAAGCCCAATCGTCTCGAAGCGGCCAAGCAGGTGGCTGCCGACTTTATCAATGGTCGCCCAAATGATAATATGGGTCTCACGGTCTTCGCCGGGCAGAGCTTCACCCAGTCGCCCCTTACCGTAGATCATGCCGTGCTGCTCAACCTCTTCAATAGCGTCAGCTGCTCCATGGCAACGAATGGCATCATCGAAGATGGTACAGCTATCGGGCTTGGCATAGCCAATGCTGTGAGCCGCCTGAAGGATAGCAAGGCCAAGTCGAAGGTGATCATCTTGCTCACTGATGGCTCGAACAACCGTGGAGATATCTCGCCCCTCACGGCGGCCGAGATTGCCAAGACCTATGGCATACGCGTCTATACCATCGGTGTGGGTACCAACGGTACGGCTCCGTACCCTTATCAGGGCTTTGGTGGTACGAGATATGTACAGGTGCCGGTAGAGATAGATGAGAGCACCTTGATACAGATTGCCGAGACTGCTGACGGCCAGTATTATCGCGCTACCAGCAACTCGAAGCTTAAAGAGGTGTATGACGAGATTGACAAGCTGGAAAGAACCAAGATGAATGTCAAGAATCTCAGTCGCAAGTCGGAGGAGTACTGGCCTTTTGCACTCTGGGCTATGGTATGTCTTCTGCTTGAGGTGCTGTTGCGCCTGACGGTGCTGAGAAGGATACCGTAATGCAGAGGTCGGGGTGACGGCTGTCCCTTGACTATAGAATAAAAACAGATGTCCGCGCAGGCTAATGCTTGCGCGGACATTCGTTTTGGAGTAGAGGAGGTTAGTCTATCAATCCACGATTGCGGAGCAGTGCTTCGGGGTTAGGCTCGGCACCACGGAAGCGCTTGTAGAGCACCATGGGCTCTTCGCTACCGCCCATCTCGAGGATGTTCTTGCGGAAGCTGCGACCTGTAGCCTCGTCGAAGATACCGTTCTCTTTGAAGGCTTCGAAGCCGTCGGCATCCAATACCTCAGCCCACAGATAGCTGTAGTAGCCTACGGCATAGCCGCCACTGAAGATGTGGTTGAAGTAGGGGCCGCGGTAGCGGAAGGCAATCTGGGGCAGGAGGCCGATCTTGTCAGCTACGCTCTTCTCGAAGGCGTTGGCGTCGAAGTCGGTGTAGTCCTCTACCATGTGGAACTCCATGTCGAGCAGTGCTGCGCCCACGAGCTCCATGGTCTCGAAGCCCGAGTTGAAGGATGATGCAGCCTGCATCTTGGCGATGAGCTCGTCGGTGATAGGTTCGCCAGTCTCGTAGTGGAGGGCATACATCTTCATTACCTCAGGCTCGATAGCCCAATGCTCCATGATCTGTGAGGGCAACTCTACGAAGTCGCGAGCTACGCTGGTGCCGCTCACCGAGGGGTACTGAGTCTGTGTGAGGAAGCCGTGGAGGGCGTGACCCAGCTCGTGGAAGAGGGTGCGTGTCTCGTCAATGGTCAGCAGTGAGGGAGTATCGCCTGTGGGGCGGGTGAAGTTGCCCACGTTGACGATGATGGGGCGCTGGTTCTCGCCGTCGATGTTTGAGGCATCCACGATGTTGGTCATCCATGCTCCGGCACGCTTGGTGGCGCGGGGGAAGTAGTCGGTGTAGAAGAGAGCCAGGTGTGAACCGTCGGCATCGAGCACTTCGAAGGTCTCCACCTCGGGGTGGTACAGGTCAAGGCCCTCAACGGGCTGGAACTTCATGCCGAAGAGCTTCTCCGATACCATGAAGGCACCCTTGCGCACGTTCTCGAGTGAGAAGTAGGGGCGCAGCTCGCTCTCGCTCAGGGCATACTTCTGCTCGCGCAGCTTCTCCGTGTAGTACCACCAGTCCCAAGCCTCGAGCTTCTCGCCCTTGCCCTCGGCGTCCATCATCTTCTGCAACTCAGCAGCCTCGGCCTTGGCCTTGGGTACAGCGGCGTTCCAGATGGTCATGAGCAGGTTGTAAGCTGCCTCGGGAGTCTGTGCCATCTTGTCCTCGAGCTGGAACTCGGCAAAGGTGCCGTAGCCGAAGAGGTGTGCCTTCTGCTGGCGCAGCTTCAGGATGCGTGCGATGACCTCCTTGTTGTCGTGCTCGTTGTTGTTGTCGCCACGGTTGATGTAGCCCAGGTACATCTGCTTGCGCAACTCGCGATTGTCGGCATACTGCAGGAAGGGAATCCAGCTGGGCTTGTGCAGGGTAAACAGCCAACCCTCCTTGCCTGCGGCCTGTGCGGCCTCGCAGGCAGCGTTGATAGAGCTTTGGGGAAGACCGGCAAGGTCCTTCTCATCGGTGATGACAAGCTCGAAGGCGTTGGTCTCAGCCAAGCCGTTCTCGCCAAACTCGATGCTGGCGAGCGAGAGCTGCTTCTCAATCTCCATGAGCTGTGCCTTCT
>JAZOPX010000047.1:0-2995 GCA_045655845.1 Bacteroidaceae bacterium | reverse complement strand
AGGGTCCAGTAGTTGCGGTTACCGCGGAGGATGATATGTCCGCCGCGACCACCATTGCCACCATCGGGACCACCGTTGGGGTTGTACTTCACGCGGCGCATGTGTGTGCTTCCGCGTCCGCCCTTGCCCGAGCGGCAGTATATCTTTACGTAATCGACGAAATTTGTTTCAGCCACGATTGGAATGTTGTGAGTTTTGAATCACGAGTTGTGTTCCTATATGTTAGAAACTTTCAACTCCTCATCATTAACTCCTAATTAAATGATAGTTTTGATGTATTCGATAATCTTGTTTGCCATGCCCTCGATACCCATGTCCTCGGTGTAGTGGAAGTCTTGGTATACACCTTCGGCCTTGAACCACTCGATGAGCGGGGCTGTTTGACTGTGGTATACGGCAAAGCGTTTCTTGATGGTCTCTTCGTTATCGTCGGCACGTCCTTCGATAGAGGCACGGCGGAGCAAACGGGCCATCAGGAGTTCCTCGTCCACTTCGATGTTAATCATGCCTGAAATCTTCTCGCCACGCTCATTGAGCATCTTTTTCAGTGCCTCTGCTTGAGCGATAGTGCGGGGGAACCCATCAAAGATGACGCCCTTGCTTCCCTTGAAACTATCATACTTGTGGGCAAGGATGTCGATCATGAGTTCATCGGGGATGAGGTTACCGTGGTCGATGTAGCCCTGAGCGATTTTGCCCAGTTCGGTTCCGTTCTTAATTTCTGCACGAAGCACGTCTCCTGTAGAGATGTGGTCCAACTTGAATGCCTCAACCAAGAGAGCACTGTTGGTCCCTTTGCCAGAACCTGGCGCTCCGAAAATTACAATGTTCAACATAATGTATAAGTATTATATGTGATGTTTTCCTTCTATCTTTGTACGTAGTAGCGCCTTCGGGGCTTCCTAAGTCTTTTCTTGTTGGCCCCTATCACGCCATACTACATAAAACTTCCACAAAGTTACAAAAAAACTGCCGATTGCTTGCAAATATCTGCTCTGTTTTTTCTGAATGGACGAAAATATTGTTGAAAAAGGCTAAAATAGTAGAACATACAGAAAAAATACACTAACTTTACGGCTTAAAAGTGACTAAACGCGTGTAATATGAGACTAAGATTTTCCATTATATGTGCATTGCTTTGTGGTTCAGTCGCTATAGCACAGACCACGATATCTGCCTATGTACCCGGTGTTACTACAGAGGGTGCCGCATACTATCTGCCTAAGACTGCCATTAATGTCAGCATCACGACCGAAAAGACCACCTATGTCCCAGGTGAGTTGTGTCAGTATGCTGAACGCTATCTGCGCATCAGTAATCTTTCGAACAAAGAGGATTCCTACTATACCATCAAGTCAGTTGCGCTCACGACCGAGGGGCTTCCCGATGAGGCGAAACTGTTTCACGTTCTCTTTGCAGCCAACTCTGTGGCTCCGTTGGTCACGCTGACCGAAGACGGCATATTGCAGGGGATCAATGTCGCTATCCCAGTAGTACAGGGGGATGATGAGGAAACCTCTTGCCCTGTTTCATCGGAAAAGAAGTCTCATTCTCCCCGCTCATATATGACTGAGGAGATGCTCTTGGCAAGTTCTAAGGCCAAGTTGGCCGAGTTGGTTGCCAAGGAAATATACAACATCCGAGAGAGTAAGAACCTAATCATTCGCGGACAGAATGAGTATATGCCCAAGGATGCCGAATCGTTACAGATAATCCTTGCCGGTCTCGAGGAGCAGGAGCAGGCCTTTACCCAACTCTTCACGGGTGTCACTACCACGGAGGTCGCCACACAGACCTATCAGGTTATCCCCGAGGCGAATGCCGATCGTATTGTCTTGGGGCGTTTCTCACGAAAACTGGGTTTGCTCCATGGCGACGATCTTGCAGGTGCTCCCCTCTATATCGATATAAAAGGGAAACTGATGGTCTCTGCCCCTGAGGAGCCTGTCGTTGAGCCGTCAAAGACGAAGGGACTCAAGAAAGCGAAAGATGAGAATAAACAGGACGGACTCGTCTATAATATCCCCAGTAAGGCCACGGTGAAAGTCTATACCAATACGCAAGTGCTGGCCGAAGAGCAGGTCTCATTAGCGCAGTTTGGCAGCACCGAGACGCTCTCCAGTACGCTCTTAACTAAGAAGAAAAACATTAAGGTCACTCTCGACCCAGTCACCGGAGCATTACTGAAGGTAGAGGAGTAGGAGAGTGCAAAGGCATTTTACAGTCCAGAACCATCTGGACTACAGTCCAACACTGTCTGGACTCGAGTTCACACTATCCAATACGGGGAATCGGTAAAGGGTTCAGCGTTGTTGCGCTTGGAGACATCAGCATCCCGTCCCGTCCAAACTGCACGAAGCACCTTCTTGTGGCTCAGATGCCCCTTCTGTAAAGTGCCCGGCGTCGTAGTGCTTGAGTGAGATGGCTACCGAGCCATCTTCACGCACGAAGCAGGGGATGCCGATGTTGCCACGCTCGCGCACCTTCTCGAATGCGGGGTGATGGTCGCGCAGGACGAGGAACTCCTTCAGGCTACGGGCTTGGCGGCCAATGTCGATTAATTCATATTCGGGGTTGTTACTATATAGTGCCTTGACCTCGGTGCAGTCAGGGCAACTCTCCATTACGTAAATCTTTGTCATAGTGCTCTTGGTTGGTTTGAATCTGCTGCGAAGATACGAAAGTTTGTGGGGTATTGCAAATATAGGGGAGTTAATGAGGTGTGCGGGCTAAAAACAAATGCTATGCTTGCACGTTTCAGTAAAAAGTAGTACTTTCGTGCTCCCTAAATGAACTATATGGAACAACCTCAAGATAAGAACCTCAACGCTGAGCGCACCGACAATCAGTATGTGCGTAGCCTCACAGAGGAGAAGTACAAGTATGGCTTCACCACGGAGGTAGACACCGAGGTCATCCCCGTGGGCTTGAGCGAAGAGGTGGTGCGCCTCATCTCGGCCAAGAAGGGCGAGCCCGAGTGGCTGCTCGACTTCCG
>JAZOPX010000046.1:0-9666 GCA_045655845.1 Bacteroidaceae bacterium | reverse complement strand
CGGCTTCACCATCGTCGACTCGGGCCTCACCCGCAGTACCGACAATGCCACCAAGCAGAATGCCGCAATCTTCCAGGACTTCGAGGAGCAGATGCTCAAGAACCCCGAGAAGGTGGGCGAGTGGTATGCCAAGGCCAAGCGTGTGAAGGAGCTCTCCGACTCGGCCTTCAACTACGCCGAGGAGCTGAAGCTACGTATGGTGCGCGAGGCCGACGGCAAGAACGCCGACGTGCGCAACATCAAGAACAAGGAGGACCTCGAGGCCGCCAACTACATCATGCTCTCGCCCGTCACCGGTGAGGGACAGAAGCTCTACGACCTCATCAACGAGTACCGCGACCAGGTGGTGGCGATGATTTCCGACACCACGCAGCAGCGCATCATCAGCAACAACTTCGACACCTCGGTGCCCGAGAGCGAGCTCGTGTCGGGCAAGAACTGGCAGGAATACAACTTCGAGAACATGCCCGTGGCTGCCGCCGTGACCTTGCTCACCAAGTTCCAGAACGACGTACGCTATGCCGAGGGCGAGATACTCCACGACCTCAATGTCAATATTGACGCTACCGACGTACGCGTGAACGAACTGAGTGCCTACGTCATCCCCACCTCACAGAACGTCGTGCGTGGCAACCGCTTCGGTGCCCGCATCATCATGGCCGCCGTCGACACCACCCAGCGCCCCAACATCTACATTGGCGACAAGCTCGTGGAGACCGAGAACGGCTGGTACGAGGTGCCCTGCAACACAACGGGCGACTTCACCTTCAGCGGCTACATGGAGCTCACCGACGGCTCGGGCGAGACCGTGCGCCGCGACTTCTCACAGAAATACACCGTCGTAGACCCCATCGCCACCGTATCGGCCTCGATGATGAACGTGCTCTATGCCGGATATGACAACCCTATCGCCATCTCCGTGCCCGGCGTACCTAACAACAAGGTATCGGCACGCATCGACAACGGCAACGGCACCCTGCGCCCTGCAGCGGGCGGCTTCGTCGCCACCCCCTCAAAGGTGGGAAGCGATGTGGTCATCGCCGTGAGTGCCGAGCAGGGCGGTCGCCAGATGAGCATGGGTGAGTACACCTTCCGTGTGCGCCAGCTGCCCGACCCTACCCCCTTCATCGAGTACACCGATGACAAGGGTGTCACCCAACGCTACCGTGGTGGCGGCACCAAGCTGAGCAAGCAGGACCTGATGAGTGCCGACGGCATCGTCGCTGCCATCGACGACGGATTACTCAACATCGGCTTCCGCGTCATCAGCTTCGAGACCGTGACCTTCGACAACATGGGTAACGCCATGCCCGAACTCTCCAACGGAGCCAAGTTCTCGGAGCGTCAGAAGAACACCTTCCGTCGCCTCACCCGTGGCAAGCGCTTCTACATCTCCAGCGTGAAGGCCGTAGGCCCCGATGGCATAGAGCGACAGCTACCCTCGACATTGGAAGTAATCATTAACTAAGAATAATCATCCGAGTACTCCGAGATCTCCGAGACCTCCGAGCCCCCCAAAAAATAGAACGATATGAAATTCAGATCCCTCATCGCAATAGCCACCTTGGCCCTCTGTGCACAAGGTGTGATGGCACAGCCCAAGTCGCGCATCCAGGCACAGGCCGAAGCCGAGAAGAAGGCCGAGACCTCGCTCAGCGAGCGTGCCAAGGCACAGTATACTGCCCAGATGCCCGCCCCCAGCGACGTGGTGTGGAAGCGCGACATCTACCGCACCCTTGACATGACCAAGGAGAAGAATGCAGCCCTCTACTACCCCGTAGAGCCGTTGGGCGACCGCGTCAACCTCTTCACCCTCATCATCCGCCTCGTGGCCGATGGTAAGGTGCCTGCCTATGAGTACCGCTCCGACGGTAACGAGCTCTTCACCGAGGACAACAAGTACAAGGTGACCGACATGCTCGACAAGTTCTACATCTACTACGAGGACAAGGAGGATCATCTCACCATCGCTGACAGCGACATCCCCTCGGGCGAGGTGCTCAGCTACTTCATCAAGGAGAGTTCCTTCTACGACCAGCGCACGGCCACCTACACCACGCGCGTCACCGCCATCTGCCCCGTGCTGCACCGCAGCGGCGACTTCGGCAGCGAGACGACCAAGTACCCCATGTTCTGGCTCAACTACGACGAGGTGAGCCCCTACTTCGGTATGACACCCCTGATGACCAGCAGCTACAACAACGTGTCCAACATGAGCATCGACGACTACTTCGTGCGCAGCCTCTACGAGGGCGACATCTATAAGACCGCCAACCTGCAGAACAAGCTCCTCGCCCAGTACTGCCCCAACGACACCGCCATGAAGGCCGAGCAGCAGCGTATCGAGAAGGAGCTCGTCACCTTCGAGAACAAGCTATGGGGCATCGAAGAGCCCGACACCACAACGGCCACCATGGAAAAGAAAGTTGAGAAGAAGGCCAGTCGTTCCGCAGCACGACCTACGGTCACACGAACTCCCAAGGCTACAGAGAAGTCTGCCGCTCCCAAGGCCTCAGCACGTACCACACGCCAGTCGTCAGCACCGAAGAGCAAAGCTGCCAGCAGCAGCCAGGCCCTCTCGGTACGACGCCAACGCAGATAAGTAGGACTGCAAAAAACGGGAACCATCCCCCAACAGATAAAGGCATGAAATGGGTGTATCCTCCACGTTTAGAGGGTATACCCATTTCCTCTTATGAGTGAACTCATTTTTCTTCAAGAGTATACCCATTTTTTAGAAGCCGCTGTACTGACTCTCGTTTATTTGTTGTATCTTCGCACAAAAATAGATACAACTATGCTGAAAGTAGAAATCATAAACCGCTCGCACCACGCGTTGCCCACCTATGCCACTCCCCTGTCGGCAGGGATGGACCTACGTGCCAACCTCACAGAACCCATCGTACTGAAACCCCTCGCACGCTGCATCGTGCCCACGGGACTTTTCATCGCTCTTCCCGAAGGTTATGAGGCACAGGTGCGTCCACGCAGCGGATTGGCCATCAAGAAGGGCATCACTGTACTCAACTCACCCGGCACCGTAGATGCAGACTATCGTGGTGAAGTAGGTGTGATATTGGTGAATCTTTCTAACGAAGACTTTGTCATCGAAGATGGCGAGCGCATAGCACAGATGGTCATCGCACGCCACGAGCAGGTGGAGTGGGAAGCCGTAGAGGTGCTCGGCGAGACGGAGCGCGGCGCAGGAGGATTCGGACACACGGGAGTGTGATAAAAGTGGGAAAAGTAAAAAGATGAAAGTCTTGCGTAGTTTTCGGTATATCCTATTATTGTTTATCGTGCTGTTCGCTTCGTGCGGATCGGTACGCAAGGGTGTTGCTACTAACACTGAAGAGGTGGAGCTCGCTTTCTCAGACAAGCAGAAATATGAGTACTACTACCTCGAGGCAATACGCTTAGAACAACAGGAATGCTACGATGAAGCATTCGAGATGTTGCAGCATTGCCTATCTATATGCCCCACGGCTCCATCGGCATTGTACAAGACGGCAAACTACTACTTTGCCATCAACCAAAAGGATAAAGCTACCGAAGCTCTGCTTGGTGCCGTAGAGGGAGAGCCAGACAACTATTGGTATCGTCATACTTTGGCGTCATACTACCAAAGCCGCCGCGAATATGACAAGGCTATAGCCGTCATCGAGGAAATGCAACAATTGTTTCCCAAACGCAATGGAGAGTTATTACCAGCCCTGGTGAGTCTGTATGGGAATATTGGTCAATATGACAAGGTCATTGATGTATTGTCACGTCTCGAGATGCTCATGGGCAAGTCCGAGGCCATTAGCATGGAGAAGATGCGCAACTACTTGCTTATGGAAGATAAGGAGAGTGCTTTCAGCGAAGTAGAAGCATTGGCTGCCGAGTACCCCGACAATAGCTACTACCGCGTGGTACTTGCTGAGATTTATATGGACTATGGGCGCGCCACCGAGGCTGAGCCCATACTATCGGAGGTATTAGCCCAAGAGCCCAACAACGGGCCGGCCAAAGTGACCCTCGCCCAATATTACAGGCAGCAAGGTAACATGAAGGAGTACCTTGCTATGAGCGACTCTATCATGATGTCGGACGCAGTAAACGAAGACTTCAAGGTCCGACTTATGATGCAACTCATCGCAGAGAAGACCGATAGCCTCATACTGATGGACATCTTCGAGCGAGCCATCGCCCTCCCTCAGCAATCAGCCCAGTTAGGACATCTGTGTGCACAATATATGCTCAGCATCAACCAGCCCGAAGTGCGCGTCAGCCCCATACTGCTGCGTATGCTTGAGATAGAGCCCGATCATATTCCCGCTCGCAGCCAGCTCCTGGCCTATGCGGCAGAGCGCAATGACATAGAGGAGATGATCCACATCTGCTCGGAAGGAATCGACTACACCCCTGAGGTGCTCGAGTATTACTATTACAAGGGTATAGGACTATGCTATTTCATGCAGCGCCCGGACGAGGCATTGGAGATTTTCCGACAGGCCGTCCGACAAATAAACGAAAACAGCGATGCCAAAATGGTAACCGACATCTACACCACCATGGGCGACTTGCTACAGGAAGCTAATAACATAGCCGAGGCATCTTCGTGCTACGAATCAGCATTGAGCTATGCCCCAGGCAACACATTGGCACTGAATAATTATGCCTACCTTCTCGCTGAGGAGGGAAAGAATCTCGAGAAGGCCGAGCAAATGAGCCGCTACACCATCGAAGTCGACCCCAATAATGCCACCTACTTGGACACCTATGCGTGGGTACTCTATAAGCTACAACGCTATGATGAAGCAGTTACTCACATACAGCAAGCCATAGAGAATGAGCCCGAGCCCAGCGATGTGCTCTATGAGCATGCAGGCGATATATACCAGCAACTGGGCGACAAGACCAAGGCACTTGAATATTGGCGCAAGGCATTAGCCCTGCAACACAAGCATGGCATAGCAGACCATACACTGAAGACAAAAATAAACAACATAAGATAAACCATATGAAGACAAAATTATCCCGTAGCTTCACACTCGTCATTTTACTGACACTGGCCCTCACCGGTTGCCACACCACCCGCTCCACCCGTTCCATGACCGATACACCGACTACTTTCACCCGTAAGCAACGAAACGCGCTGCTCACCCCCCTGGCACAGTATCCTACCGACGTACAAGCCGTGACAGCCAAAACGAGCATTGCCTTCAACTACGAGGGCTACTCTGCTACCGTCAAGGGACGTTTGCGCATGCGCCGCGACGAAGGAGTACAGATGAGTATCACTGCTCTCGGGCTGATGGAGATTGCCTGCATTGAGTTTACTCCCCAGGGAGCCTATATCATTGATAGAGTGAACAAGCGCTATGTCGTTTTTGACTACTCATCGGGATGGATGAACCTCGCCGGGATAAACTTTAATACTATACAGTCTCTCTTCTGGAATCGTATCTTCATCCCTGGAGAGAAGGAGGTATGGCGTAATACCAGCAGCTTCACGATGACCGATAACGGCGCGAGCTACCTCGTGGAGCCCAGCCGTCAACGTACACTCAAGTGCCAGTTCCACACCGATGCCGACTGCAAGGAGTTGCAGCAGACCAAGCTCAACCTGAAGCAATATGCCGCTACATGGGAATACGGCAGATTCGAGACTACCGACGACTACACCTATCCCACCACACACGATGTATCAGTGAGCGGTTCTTCACGCTCCATCGGTGCAAACATCAACCTCTCCAACATTTCAACTCTCGATACGGGATGGGATAGTACTACAGACTTGTCACGTTACAAGGAAGTAGATGTTGACCAACTCATGTCGATACTTAAAATGCTGAAATAATGAGAAAACTCCTCTGCCTTATCCTCGCCTCGTTCTTCATCAATTTCGCCTACGGACAAACTAATCCGAAAGTGAAAGAGATGGAGAGCCAACGTAATAAGTTGGAACAGGAAATCAGCGAGTCTGAGCAGCTGCTCTCCACGACCCAAAAGGACGTCGACGGACAGCTGCAGGCTCTATCTGCACTGACTGCACAAATCAAGAAGCAGCAGCAGTTTGTCAATCGCCTGGATGCCGACATTCGCGCTACCGACCGAGAGATAAAGAGTATTGAGGAGCAACTCGTAACCTTAAAGGCCGAGCTGGAGCGTCGGCGTGAACATTATGCGCATGCCCTTCGCTTGATGACATCGAAAAACACCTTTGAGAACCGCTTAATGTTTCTCCTCTCTGCTGAGTCATTCAACCAGATGGTACGTCGTATGCGCTACCTGCGTGAGTACTCAGGATTTCAGCAGAAACAGGGAGAAGAGCTCATGGCCAAGCAGGAGGAGCTTAACAACAAACGTGCCGAGTTGGAGCACACCCGCAAGACTAAGCAGGCGCTCCTGGCCAAACGCTTAGAGGAGAAAAAGGAGTTAGACCGCCGTAAGGCCGAGCAACAAAAACTCGTCGGTTCACTAAAAAAGAGACAACAAGAGATACGCAATCGCATAGCCAAACAGCAGCAAGAGCGCAAGCACCTCAACGAAGAGATCAATCGTATTATCGAGGCTGAGATTGCCGCTCACAATGCTGAGCAACAGAAAGTGGAGACTAAGACCGAGGAGCCCAAGCAAAAGGGTTCATCCATGCCCGTCTACCGCCAGAATGCAACAGACAAGAAGCTCACAGGTTCGTTCGAGAGCAACAAGGGACGCCTTCCCGTGCCTATCACTGGCCCCTACCTGGTGACCTCACATTATGGTGTCAACTATGTAGAAGGCTTGAAGAACGTGAAATACAACAATGGAGGAATCGATATCCGCGGACAACAAAACTGTCAAGCTCGCGCCATTTTCGACGGCACCGTATCATTCATCTTCGAGCATCCTCAGATACAAGGTTCATATATCGTCATGATACGCCATGGACAATACATCTCGGCCTACTTCAACCTCACCTCGCTGAAGGTAAAGAAAGGTGACAAGGTAAAGACCAACTCCCCCTTGGGTCTGATCCGTCCTGATGCTTCGGGTAACTATACCATGCAGTTCCAACTACGCAAGGATACCCAAAGCCTTAATCCTGAACAATGGGTCGCATTGTAGGGTTATAGACAAGGAATTACGGATGACAGCCAACGGACAAAAACATGGATAGCCAACTTCTCACTCGAGTGGTGCACGAACTCGTCAGTTCTGAGCCTACCGATATACTCTTGCATCGTCATGCCGACGGGCATCCACTGCCCTCGCTCAACGTACTGACCGAGATTGTTGACCTCTGTCGTGCCATCCTCTTCCCCGGCTACTTTGGCCACTCTGGTATCAACGACTATACCATTGCTTACCATACTGGAGTCAATGTAGAGAGCCTCTTCCATAAACTTACAGGACAGGTGAAGGCCGGTCTCTGCTTTGGCGGTACGAGTGAGTGCACCCAGAGCGAGTCAGAAGCCATCGCGAGCCAGTTTATCGAGCGTCTGCCTCATCTGCGCCGCATCCTCGCCACTGATGTGATCGCCGCCTATGAGGGCGACCCTGCAGCAACGAGTTATGGCGAGGTCATCAGTTGCTACCCCGCCATACGCGCCATCAGCAATTACCGCATAGCCCATGAGCTGCACCTACTGGGTGTACCCCTTATCCCACGTATCATCACCGAGATGGCCCATAGCGAGACGGGCATCGACATACATCCTGCCGCTACCATCGGCAGCCATTTCACCATCGACCACGGCACAGGAGTGGTCATCGGAGCCACCAGCATCATAGGCAATCACGTGAAACTCTACCAGGGTGTCACTCTCGGGGCCAAGAGTTTCCCATTGGATGCACAGGGCAACCCCATCAAGGGCATCGACCGCCACCCCATCCTTGAGGACAATGTCATCGTATACAGCAACAGCACCATCCTCGGCCGCATCACCATCGGGCACGATGCTATCATTGGCGGCAACGTATGGGTGACCGAAGATATAGCCCCCAATACCAAAGTACTGCAACGAAAATAACCCAATAGGTTGTATACGAAAAATGAACCCATGACACGTCACGGGTTCATTAAGCACATCATATCTCGATATATCCTATGCATGTGCATGCTTTGCCTTGTAGGCAAGAGCATAGAGGCGCATCTGCTTGACCATGGCTACGAGGCCATTGCTGCGGGTGGGTGAGAGATGCTCCTTGAGGCCTATCTCCTCGATGAAGTAGAGGTCGGCATCGGCAATCTCCTCGGCGGTGTGGCCCGAGAGCACCTTTACCAAGAGGCTCACGATACCTTTCACGATGAGGGCATCGCTCTCAGCCTGGAACACGAGGCGGCCATCCACCTCATCGGCTTGCAGCCACACACGGCTCTGGCATCCCTCGATGAGGTTGCTGTCGGTCTTATACTCCTCGGCCAAAGGCTCCTGCTCACTGCCGAGGTCGATGAGGAGCTGGTACTTGTCCATCCAGTCGTCGAGTTCGCTGAACTCCTCGATAATCTGGTCTTGTATTTCGTTGATAGTCATTTTATGAATTATGAATTGTGAATTCTGATTTCTTTTAGACAACAGACTGCCGTCCGGATGGCCTATAACCCATAACCTATTACCTTTAACCAATGGTACAGTTGTCTATCTCTTCTTGTATCAGCGAGAGGAAACGGGCTGCGTGGGCACCATCCATCTGGGTGTGATGGAATTGGAAGGATAGGGTGAGCACCTTCTTCCACCATTGGCGCTTGTACTTGCCCCAGATGAGGAAGGGGTTATTGAAGATGCCGCTATACATCCCTACGGCACCATCAATCTCATATTGCGCCAAGGCCGAGGTGCCTATGACCATGCTGTCCTCAGAGAGGTCGTGGTCGGTGCAGTGCTCGGCCACTTGCCTCGTCAGACGCAGGTAGTCGCGATTGAACTGCCCCAAGTCGCCTGTGAAGGGTATGTCACACGAACTCACCTCCCCCTTACTATTGGCCACGATGGTGTTCACGGCGAGGCTGTCATACTGCATCAGTTTGTCGCCTACGGGGAGTAGGTAGAACTCCTTCACCCGACTTGCAGCCCTGCCGATGCAGTAGCACATGAGCATATTGAACTTCACCCCCCTGCGCTTGCTCATCTTCACGAGGCGCGACACGTTGAGCGTCTTGAAGAATGTCACCATGGGCATGGGAGCATTCATCCACATCTCAAAGGCGTAGGCTCTGGTGGTATCTTGGGGATTGACTTCGTGTTTCATTTACTTCTCATTATAGATGACCTGCAATACCGTTTGTCCTACGGCACGGAGCACGGCGGGGTCGATATTCTCCATCGTGTCGTCCATGGTGTGCCATGTGGGTGCAAAGCCAGTCTCAGGGTAGTAACCGATGATGTCGATGCAGGGAATACGGGCAAGTTGGTTGATGGGGAGGTGGTCATCTGTGATCACTCCACCGTCGGCATAGGGGAACCATTGGCCGTTGCCACTGGTCTGAGCGGCTGCCCACACCTTGTCCACGATGTGCTTGGCAAAGTAATCCGAGTAGCCCTCCCGATGGAAGCTGGCATCCTTGCCACCCACCATATCGAGCAATATGCCAAATCGGGCGTTGTAATCCGCTACGTGCGGCACGCGAGCCCAGTACTGCGAGCCGAGACACCAGGCGATGCCCTCGGTAGACTCCTCCTCGTCGGCATGGGTGCC
>JAZOPX010000045.1:0-9283 GCA_045655845.1 Bacteroidaceae bacterium | reverse complement strand
TCTCACTGGTCATGCAGCGTGCCATGAGGGGCGACTGCGTGGCGTGGAACCCGCTGATGGCACCGCAGGCGATGCTCACGAACATCATGGGGAAGATGGGCGACTTGTCGTACTTGGTGCCGAATCCATTCCACATCTCGGGCAGTGCGGGATGCTTGACATAGAGCATTACGAGCACACCCACAGCCATGAAGAGCAGGGCGACGGCAAAGATGGGATAGATGCGCCCGATAATCTTGTCGATGGGCAGCAGCGTGGCCAATATATAATAGAGGAAGATGACGACAATCCAGAAGTTGACGTTCAGTGCCGCAGGAGTCATGCCCGCCAAGAGTTCGGCAGGACCCGACACGAACACAGCCCCCACGAGTACCATGAGCACGATGGAGAGCACGTTCATCACCGTCTTGGCACTAGTACCTAGATACTTGCCGATGAGTTCGGGCAAGTTGGCACCACCGTTGCGGATGGAGAGACAGCCCGCGAAGAAGTCGTGCACGGCACCGGCCAAAAGCGTACCGATGACAATCCACAGATAGGAGGCCGTACCGAACTGCGCGCCCATGATGGCACCGAAGATGGGGCCGAGGCCTGCAATGTTGAGAAACTGGATCATGAAGATCTTCCACGTGGGCATGGGCATATAGTCCACCCCATCGTTCATCGCCACCGCAGGCGTAGTACGCTTGGCGTCGGGAGCGAAGATGCGGTTCACAAATCCTCCATACACGACATAGCCCACGATGAGTAGGAGCAAAGCAATTGTAAATGTTACCATAAAACGAATACCTTAAAGAGTCTGTTATTAAAAACGGAAGGCAAATGTACAAATATTTTGGGAATATGCGCTACCTTTGCAGCATGAATTCAAGCCATCGCCTATTTTTAGCACTCGCCGTGTCGCTGCTACCCCTGTTCGTCAGAGCACAATTCGTAGAGGCACCCAAGCACGAGTACCGCGCCGTATGGCTCACCACCATCAAGGGCCTCGACTGGCCCCACGAGGAGGTGCGCGGCGACTACCTCCAGCAGCGGGAGGAGCTCTGCCGTATGCTCGACAGCCTACAAGCCATCCACATCAACACCATACTCTTGCAGACCCGCGTCAGGGGCGACGTCATATACCCCTCGGAGATAGAACCCTTTGCCCCCGTCTTCACGGGACGTCATAGCCAAGGCCCCGACTACGACCCTCTGGCCTTCGCCATCGAGGAATGCCACAAGCGTGGCATGCAACTGCACGCGTGGCTCGTGACCATCCCCCTGGGCGACGCAGCCTACGTGAAGGGACACGGCAAGAACGCCCTGCCACGAAAGAAGCCTACGCAATGTACCAAGTTCAAGGGAGCATGGTACATGGAGCCTTCGCACCCCGCTACAATCCAGCACTTGGAGGCACTGGTAGAGGAGATGGTGACACGCTACGACATCGACGGCATACACCTCGACTACATACGCTACCCCGAGTACTGCGACAGTTATCCCGACTGGGCATACTACAACAAGGACCGCCGGGGCATGAGCCGAGCCGGCTGGCGCAGAGACAACATCACACGTCTCATGACGGCCCTCTATAGCAAGGTCAAGAGCCTCAAGCCCTGGGTGTGCGTGAGCGCCGCTACGTTGGGCAAGCACGACGACGTGACACGCTACAGCAGTTATGGATGGAATGCCTACCACACCGTACACCAGGAGGCACAGGAGTGGATGCGCCGGGGCATCGTGGATGCCGTGTTCCCCATGATCTACTACACCGACAACCACTTCTACCCCTTCGTTTGTGACTGGGGCGAGCACGCCTACGGACGCCACGTGGTAGCCGGCATCGGCACCTACCAACTGCACGAGGAGGAGAAGGACTGGGACCTCGAAGAGGTGGTGCGCCAACTCCACATCGTACGTTCACACCCCCAAGTGGCAGGAGCAGCACAGTTCCGCTCGCTCTTCGTGACGAACAACGTGAAGGGTGTGTACGACCTCCTCAAGGCACAATACCCCTACCCTGCCCTCGTCCCCCCCATGCCGTGGCTCGAGGGCACACCGCCAGCCACGCCACAGGGGCTGCAGGGAGAGCAGAGCAAGTACACCCTCACGCTCACCTGGCACCCCGAGGAGGCCGTGACCTACAACATATACAGCAGCACAACCTACCCCGTAGACACTACCGACCCGAAAAACCTATGCCGCGCCTATAGCCGCGACACGGCTTACACCGTCGCCATGCCCAGCCTGTCCCAACCCCGCCACTACGCCGTCACCGCCATCGACCGCTATGGTAATGAGAGCCAGGCCGCACAGTGGAGGAACACGAAAGAGAGGATAGAACCCAGACGGATGGAATGAGGACCGAGAGCATCTTTTATCTCCATCAAGACTTGGACGTATGGAAGATTATGCCTACTTTTGCGGACAATGGAGAAATTTGAAGTACATATCCTCGGTTGCGGATCGGCACTACCCACCACACGCCACCACGCTACATCGCAAGTCATCGACCTGCGCGACAAACTCTACATGATCGACTGCGGAGAGGCCACCCAGAGCCAATACCGAAAGGCGGGACTCAGTTTCTCGCGACTCGGGCACATCTTCATCTCACACCTGCATGGCGACCATTGCTTCGGACTCATGGGACTCATCTCCACACTCGGACTCTTAGGACGTACGGCCACGCTGCACATCCACGCCTTCCCCGAACTGGAAACACTCATGCGCCCCTGGCTCACCTACTTCTGCGAAGGGATGCCTTACGAAGTAGAGTTTCACCCCTTTCCCCACGGTTGCACCGACATCATCTACGAAGACCGCTCGGTAAGCGTGCAGGCCTTCCCACTGAGCCACCGCGTGCCCTGCTGCGGATTCGTATTCCAGGAGAAGCCCACGGCTGCACATATCAAGCGCGAGATGATAGACTTCTATGAAATCCCCTTCAGCCAGATCAACCGCATCAAGAACGGTGGGGACTACGTGACTCCCGAGGGTAAGGTGATTCCCAATAACCGACTCACCACGCCTGCAGCTCCTCCACGCAAATATGTCTACTGCAGCGACACCAAGTTCAACGCCAACAACGTGCAATACACCCGCAATGCCGACCTGTTCTTCCATGAGGCCACCTTTGCCGACGATCGCGCGGCACGAGCCGAGCAGACCTGCCACAGCACCGCACGCCAGGCTGCCGAGATGGCCCGCCTCAGCGGTGCCAAGCGCCTACTCATAGGACACTATTCGGCACGCTACACCGACGAGAGCATATTGCTCCATGAGGCCCGCGAAGTGTTTCCGCAAACCATGCTCTCCGAAGAGGGCAAATGCTATAAAGTTTAATGATGTACGATTAAAGGTGATTGGTTATGGGGATAAGTTATAGACACTAACCTTATCCGCTGACTATTGTCCGTAGCCTGTTGCCAAAAACGATTCATAAATTTATAATTCAGAATCCAGAATTATCAAACATGATACAGCAACTGACCACAGAATCCATCGCACTACTCGACAGGCTCATCGCTACACCCTCCACATCACGCGAAGAGGCGGCCACAGCCGACATCATAGAGGAATTCCTCAAGGCACACGTCAAAGGTAGCGTGCAACGCATCTACAACAACGTATACGTGCGCTCACCGCACTGGGACGATGCCCAGCCCACACTGCTGATGAACTCACACCACGATACCGTAAAACCCTCGGCATCGTATACCCGAGACCCCTACACCCCCACCCATGAGGAGGGGCGTATCTATGGACTTGGCAGCAACGATGCAGGCGCCTCGGCCGTAGCACTCATCGCAGCCTATCGATACTATGAAGAGTCCCCACTACCTTTCAACATCCTTTTGGCCATCAGTGCCGAGGAGGAGGTGATGGGAGAGCATGGCATGCGCGGACTGCTCCCCGAACTGGGACACATCGACATGGCACTTGTGGGAGAACCCACCGGAATGCAAGCCGCCGTAGGTGAGCGCGGATTAGTGGTGATGGATTGCGTGGCTCATGGTGTGCGCGGACATGCAGCACGCAATGAAGGAGTGAACGCCATCGACATGGCCATAAGAGACATCGAGCGATTGCGCAATTACCGATTCGAACGCCGCTCAGAACTGTTGGGAGACATCAAGATGACCGTCACACAAATCAATGCCGGTACACAGCACAACGTCATCCCCGATGAGTGCCGTTTTGTCATCGACATACGCACCACCGACGCCTACACCAATGAAGAGACGGTACGACTCGTGGACCAACTCCTCGAATCGGATGCCAAGGAGCGCAGCACACGCGTACACGCCTCAGCCATCTATGAGGACCATCCGTTGGTAAAGGCAGCCATAGCCATAGGATGCGACACCTTCGTGTCACCCACCACATCGGACATGGCACTTATGCATGGTATTCCTTCATTGAAAATGGGCGTAGGACAATCGGCGCGCTCTCACGGCGCCGATGAGTTTGTCCTCGAGAGAGAAATCATAGAGGGCATACGGATATACATCGACTACCTCGCCTCACTCGCCGAGGTGCTCAGATAAAACAAATGGAGACCATCTCGAGATGGTCTCCATTTTTATTTCCCATATGACTTATCAGAAGGGCAGGTCGTCAGCCTCGCTCGATGCATTCATCTGTGGAGCGCCAAAGGGATCAGCCACAGGAGGAGGAACGGGAGCACCAGCAGGAGGAACAGGTGCACCTGCTGCAGGAGCCACATTGCGGTCAACCTTCCATGCACGGATATCATTGTACCAACGACCATTATACTCACGGCTATCAATGTCAAACGATACGGTAAGGGTCTCGCCCAACTGGATGTTGAACTGCGCGATGCGGTCGGCACCAAACACATTGAACATCATCTTGCGGGGATACTGCTCCATGGTCTCGAGCACATACTCCTGAATCTTCCACTCATTGCCCGCCTTTGACACGCCACCACGCTCGGCAAGCACTGCAATAATCTTTCCTGTTAATTCCATAATGTCTTATTTCGATTTATTATTTTATTCGATTCATTAATCGGGACGCGAAGATACACCTTTATTATAAATGTTGCTAATTTTTCCACCTTTTTTTTTGGCAGGCCGAGCAGTTTTTGCTACTTTTGTACAGATATACAAAACATCTCAGAATATTAACAATAAAAACATAATCGCTATGAAATTTGTCGTATCCAGCGCAGCACTTTATAGTCATTTGCAGGGCATTAGCCGTGTCATCAACTCAAAGAGCACACTGCCCATCCTTGATTGTTTCCTGTTTAATATAGAGGGCAATCAGCTCACCATTACAGCCTCGGACAACGAGACTACTCTTGACACCATAATGGAGATTGTAGAAAGCGAAGGCGATTTCCAATTTGCCATCCCTTCAAAGACCCTCCTCGACGCCATCAAGGAACTTCCCGAGCAACCTATCACCTTTGACATCAACACCTCGAGCCTAGAGATGACCATCCATTACATGAATGGTAAATATGCTATGGTAGGGCAATCTGCCGACGAATACCCCATGGCCGCGCTCATGAGCGAAGGTTGCGTAAGCTTTAACATTGAGGCAGACACCTTGCTCGACGGCATCAACCGCACCATCTTCGCCACCGCAGATGACGAGTTGCGTCCCGTAATGAACGGCATCTATTTCGATATATTCACCGACAATGTCACTCTCGTCGCCTCAGATGGCCACAAACTCGTGCGCTATAAGCTATACGGTGCAAAAGGAGAAGAGAAGGCAGCCCTCATCCTCCCCAAGAAGCCCGCAGCACTACTCAAGAACCTTCTGGGCAAAGAGGCTGGCGAAATCAAAATTTCGTTCGATGACCGTAACGCCACTTTCGAGATGCCCACACATCGCATGATATGCCGCCTCATCGAAGGACGCTACCCCAACTACAACTCGGTAATTCCACAGAATAACCCCTTCAAGGTAACCATTGACCGCGCAGCCATGCTAAGCGCCCTGCGTCGTGTTTCGGTATTCTCTTCACAGAGTAGCAGCCTTATCAAACTGCGCATGAACAACAACGAACTGCTCATCTCGGCACAAGATATCGACTTCTCCACGTCTGCAGAAGAAAAACTCGCTTGCGCTTACGAAGGCAACCCCATGAGCATCGGTTTTAAGGCGACTTTCCTTATGGATATTCTCTCCAACATCAATGGGCAGGATGTCATTATCGAGGTTTCTGATCCCTCACGCGCAGGTGTCCTCGTCCCTGCCGAACAAACCGAGAGCGAAGAACTCCTCATGCTCCTCATGCCCATGATGCTCAATGATTAATCTCCATAGTCAACATATAAAAAGCAGGTCCCTTCTCGCGAGGGGACCTGCTTTTTATGACCATTATTATATCCGACAAACAACAGCCACAACATACGTAAAACAAGAGACGCCTAGGATCCAAGCCCCGACAACTTCCCGCTAAGATAATAAATAAAAAAAGAGAAGACTCCTATGAATCCTCTCTCTAGTGATTCGCTACGGGAGCGCAAGTTTGTCCGCCGTTGTTCGGATTTTCGATACTTTTGTGCGCTACTCCTCTGAAAATTGGGAAAGAAAAAGGGAGTTAAGTGCTTGATTTGCAACTAACTCCCAGTCTTTTTATCCGTGATTCGCTTGGGGCTCGAACCCAAGACCCCATCCTTAAAAGGGATGTGCTCTACCTGCTGAGCTAGCGAATCGACCTATTGTACAAGTGCTTTCGCATTTGCGAGTGCAAAGGTAGAAAGTTTTTGCGAGACTGCAAAGTTTTTCGCACCCTTTTTTACCTTGTCGCTCTTTTTTCTACTAAGATACCATAGTTTCACGTCAAAAGAGGCACTCTACAACGAATCCGAAGTTCTATCCTTCTCTATCCTCCTCTTCTTGCCTGCGCAAGAATCGACGATAGTATGAGAGCAATAGCGAAGTGGCGGGTAGAGCTATGATCATACCCACAAGTCCAAGCAGACTACCCCAAACGGAAAGCGACAATAAGATGATTGCAGGATTGAGCCCAGTCACCTTATTCATAATGCGCGGAATGAGTATCGTCTCCTGTATCACCTGCACTACAAGAAACACAATGCCTGCTGCAACGAGTATCCACCAGAAGTTCTCTCCCGTATTGGCAGCCTTGACCAAAGCCAAGAAGACCGTAGGGACAAGGGCGACCGTCTGCAAATAGGGTACAATATTGAGCAAGCCCACAAACAGTCCAAAGCCTATCGCCAAGGGGAAATCGATAATCAAGAAGCCTATGCTAAACAATATGCCTACACATAGCGCCACAAGTGATTGTCCACGGAAATAGTTACTCATACTATCCTCTACATCCTCGGCAAGGCGCACCACGCGTTCGCGATATTTTTCCGGGATTAGAGCCACCCAACCGCGCTCAAGACGCTCATAGTCTTTGAGAATGAAGAGCACATACACCAGAAACATAAAGATGGCTACCAAAATGTACACCATGCTAAACGATTGAGACAGCACGTCCCATATCTTCGGCAGAGCGTCCTTAAGAAGTTCCCCAATGCGTTCGACCGAGAAATAGCTCTCCACTGCAACCATATCCACATAGTCATGCATAAATTCATTGACCACGGAAGGAATAGTCGCATTATCACCATCCGAAGAAATGTAGTTGAGTACGAATCCCTTAAGCGTAGTAAACTCCTGCACAATGGGCGGTATCACCAAGTAACAGCACCCTACGAGAAGCGACAATACAAGCAACAACACAACGAAGATGGATAGCAAACGATTTTTGAACTTCAGTTTATACTGGAAGAACTTTACCGTAGGATATACTAGATAGCAAAATAGCCAAGCAATAAGAAATGGCAACAATACTCCACCCAATCGATTGACAAGCAGATATACCGCCACACATACTGCAATAGTGATGAGCCCACGAATAAAACGATCAAACGTAATCTCTTTCTTCATACCTTTCCATTTTCTTGAGATAAGCAAAATTAAGACAAACAACACAAAAAAGCAAGGTTTGATTCAATATTCACATAAATACACATCCTTTAACATACAAGTTGCATCTATAGTTAATTAGCCCACTCATAATTTCCATCTTCTAACTTTCAACATCTCAAGACATACTCTGTTTTGCTCACTTATTCGCACCTTTTAAACTGCGGTGCAGGCTTTAGGTACTTCCGCTCGCTGAGAAATATCAAAGCAGGCTTTGTTTTTCGCTCACTTATTCGTACCTTTGTTTCCAAGAAAAATAATACCATGTTACAGTACGGACTTTCCCACACTAGCAGTAGCACCGTAAAGGAGCACCACTTAGCTGCCCATGTAGGTAGCGGTGACTTGTGCGTGCTCTCCACTCCTTCAATGATAGCCCTAATGGAAGAGGCAGCCATGCGTTGCGTAGCACCTCACATAGAGGAGCACCAGTCCACCGTAGGTGGACACATCGCAGTATCACATCTCAAACCTACCGCACATGGGAGCAATATCACAGCTACTGCTACCCTCGTCGCCATCGAGGGACGCAAACTGCGATTCACTGTCACCGCCCGCGACGAGGATGGCATCATCGGTGAAGGCGAGCACACGCGTTTCATCGTAAATCGCAAAAAGTTCATGGAGCGAATACTGCAATCATAAGATTTTGCGACTCAACCCAATAAACATAGTCATTCTTTTGCAGAATAAAAGAGGAGTCATTACATTCGCTGACGTACGACATCCAATAAAACCAAAATAACTTAATAATCATGAAGAAATTATTGACATGGATTGTAGCCTTAGTATTACCGGCTATGATGGTAGCTCAGAACTTGAGCGAGGAGTATTACTATTATCTGTACAACTCGTTTTTTGGAGGCAAGTGTGCTGCAAGTAGCGGCGACGATGTGAAGCCCATGAGCAAAGTGGAAGGCGATGACCATTATCTTTGGCAATTGGTGCATAACGCTGATGGTACTGTAGTCCTTGTCAATAAGGCTACAGGAACTTCGGCCTATCCTACAACGCAGGGTACTGACCAAGTGATAAAACTGGGGCAAGACTATGCATGGAAACTTGAGGAACGCACGATTGATGGCACTACGGGAATCTGCATCATTGACGCTTCGGGAGAGTTGGCCTGGTATCAGAACCATAGTGTATGGGGTAATGTCATACTGAAAGATTTTTGGGGTGCTTGTGTGTGGGAACTTCAAAGGTCAAATGTCAAGGTGGGTGACGACTCTGATGGAAGCGAAACTGTATACGATACCTCGCTGCTTGATCGTTACTACACCATTACCCATGCTGCCAGTGGTTATGTGCTGAA
>JAZOPX010000044.1:0-7810 GCA_045655845.1 Bacteroidaceae bacterium | reverse complement strand
GACTCTATCCACGACCTTGGATGCACGGTGTCCATCGCCTTGGCCTGGGTGTTTGAGCGCATAGCAGGGCACAAGCCTACGTCGCGATTCACCTTCGGCTACCGCCGCTTCACGCTGCTGGGGGCCTTCGTCAATGCCTTCATCCTGCTCAGTGGCTCGGCTGTTGTGCTCTACGAGAGCATCGGCCGACTGACACATCCCGAAGAGGTCGATGCTGAGGGTATGTTGTGGTTCGCCTTGCTTGCCATCCTCTTCAAGGGCTTGGCAGTATGGCGCACGTGGAAGGGCTCGAGCGTAAACCAGCGCATGGTGTCGCTCCACCTCCTGGGCGACTGCCTCGGTTGGGTAGCCGTATTGCTCGGCAGCATCGTCATGCTGTTTGTGGAGATACCTCTGCTCGACCCCATACTCTCGGTGTGCATCTCGCTCTATATCCTCTACAATGTGGTGCACAACCTTATCGTGGCCTTCCGCATCGTACTCGAAGGTGTACCCGCAAGTGTCGACTACAAGGCATTGAAGGCAGAAGTGGTGGTATTACCACATATCCAAGATGTACGCGAACTCCGTGTGTGGAGTCTCGACAATGAGCACCATGCAGCCGAGGTGCACCTGACAACCTCTCTCTCTGACATTAAAGAGTTGGAGACCCTAAAAGAAACACTCCGCACTGTACTTGACAGATACGGAGTGACGATGAGTACGATTGAGGTGAGCCCTCAGTAAAAAACGTAAATGGAGCCTTGCGAGGGGTGCCTTACTTGACAAACAATATTTTCGTCACGATACCCTCGTTGCCCTCTTCGTCGCTACCTAATACGTAGTAGATGCCTGTAGATACACGCTGCCCCTGAGGTGTGCGGCCATCCCAAGTGAAGGAGCCTCCGAGCGATGTGCCCTCAGCGATGAGACGCCCTGCAGTGTTGATGATTTTGACATGGCTGTTGGCCTTGAGGCCCACGACGGTGATGAGTCCGGTGTAGTCTGGTGTCACGGGGTTAGGGTAGGCATATACCTTATCGTTGTCGTAATCCTCCTCAGCACGTGTGGCATCGCTCACATAGGATACGAGTCCCTTGTCGGTTCCGATAAAGAGTTCGCCCGAGGCGTGGTGCATAGCCAGGCTCTCGATGCTGTTTGAGGGTAGGGGACTATTGTCTTTAGTGAAGTGGTGTGCCTCCTCCAAACCATCGGCCCCAATCAGGTAAAGTCCATTGCTGAGCGTACCTATCCATTTCCGATTGGCTGCATCAATCTCTATGCAGGTGGTGTATGCTCCGTCGAGCAGGTAATCTGCATAGTTGGTGCCATCGTTGCGCGGTACCTTAATCTTGGTGAAGTGATAATTGGTATTGAAGGCCTCCTCTGTATTATAGAGCACATAAGGGCCTTTGTCCGTCATGACCCAAATATCACCATTGTGGTCCTCTACGAGGGCGTTGATATAAAAAACCTCCACCGAACCTCCATCCTGGTCGATGAAGTGCTCGCTGAATACCTTGACATGGTCGTCGCTGGTGTTCTCCAACGTGCCATTGAGATCTATGCAGAGGAGGTTGGCGGGACCTTGCAAACTCACGACCCATACATACCCATTGCTATCGAAGAGTATGTCACCCATCGTTTCCTGGTGTTCCAACTCTTTGTAGTAAAGGTTGACAATAGTGCCATCAGGTTTCATGACCTTAACGGGAGACTCGGCATGTGAGTTGGTAATCCATAAGTTACCTTGCTTGTCGTATTTCAAACGGCTGATACGTGTGTAGTTATAGGTGCTGGGCACAGCAGATTCTAAGGCAGAGGCAACGACATCGGGTAAGCCTGCTTTCTCTTTGTGGGTATACTGGCGAACGAACTTCATATCTCGATACTCATATATACCTTGCCCATACGATGAGGCATAGTGATGTGAAGGGTCTGTGGGGTCTTGTACGATGCTGGTCATAGTTCTGAAAAGTCCGGCAGTACGATTGGCTACTCCCTCCTCTTCAAATGAATGCCATGTGTTATCCTCGTACATCATCAGCGTGGCAGCACGGTGAAGGACTGGGTCGTCGTAGTAGTTGATAGTTCCGCCGGCTACGAGTAATCTTTCATCATCTACAAAACTGAGATATTGGCAATGATTGCGTATGGGGCTATTGGGAATAATCTGAGATACCTCTTGTATGGGTTGTTTGCTGGCTTCATCGTATTGGAAGCCATTGAGCCCTTTCGCCCCATTGGTAGTCCAATAGGTGCTGCCATCTACTGCTATGTGAGTGACTGTCCCGTCAAAGGTTAGAAGTCGGGGACTATCAAGCGTGGTATAAACCAACACATTGATATGATTCCCTACCACGAACTTTCCATCCGTAAAGCACATAAAGTACCACGGCCCCTTGCGGAAGAGGGTGGGAGAACCATTGTCGAGGTTTATCGTGTATACAGATTCTTTGGACTTGAGCGCTATTAAGGTGCCTTCGAATGTGATAATCTGCTTGTATACCTCATTGCTCCACTTCGTCCAATTGGATGCATCCAGTAAGTTTTGGCGGGTATCTCCACGATATAATCCTTCGGTCGTAGCCGCATAAATGAATCCATTCAATTCGGTGCAACTATGGGTGGTCTTACCCAAAGCATAGGTGCTTGAGAACTCTGCTCGCGCTACATCCAGCACCGTAAGGCCAAAGTTGGTGGATAGATAAGCCTTGCCACCGACAATGTTAACGCCATTGACTACGGGGTCCAGTGTGGCGTCATTGATATAGTCGGTCACGTTCGTTATCGTTCCATCGGAATGTATGAGGTCGATATTGGCATTATCATAAACGATGACCAGCGTGTTGGTCTGTTCATCTACGGCGATATGTCGTATGCCTTGGTCGCTGAGTAGGTTTGATTTGTCGTAAGTCTCGACAAATTCATCACCGGGAGTATAGGAGTAGAGTGACCCATCACTGACAACATAGACCTTGTCTGCTATGACAACACATTGTGTGGCGTTGTGGTAGGCCAAATGTGAACGCCACGAACCTATGCCAGCCCAAACAGGTATGTTTGCAAGCAGAAAGAGGGCTATAGTCAGAATGAAAACTCTTCTCTTCATTTATCGTTTTATGGTCAATAAAAACTCTGCCAATTGCTTTACCGCTTTGGCTCGGTGACTGATTTGGTTTTTGATGTCACTACCCAACTCGGCAAAGGTGAGGTCGTAGCCTTCAGGGACAAAGATCGGGTCATAACCGAATCCGCCTTCTCCACGGCGTTCCTCGATGATACTACCACGCACTACGCCTTCAAACAGGTGGCTCTCTTCACCTATTAATAACGCCACAACAGTACGAAATTGTGCACTGCGGTCTCTTTCCCCCGTTAAATTATGCAAAAGTTTGTCTATGTTGGCCTCAGAGCCTCCCCCGCTATAGCGGGCGCTAAAGACTCCGGGTGCACCATCGAGGGCATCTACTTCCAAACCGCTGTCATCGGCAAAGCAGTCGTAGCCGTAATGCTCTTTTACATATTGTGCCTTCTGTAGGGCGTTGCCGGCAAAGGTGTTGGCAGTCTCAGGGATGTCGGCATCGCAGCCTATCTCGCGTAGACTCAGCACTTCGTAGTTATCGCCTAAGATGGCTGCTACCTCCTCGAGTTTGTGGGCATTGTTGGTGGCAAATACTATCTTTTGCTTCATGATTACTTCACCTTTATCTTATCAAACCCTTCACCATATACTCCCGTTACATTGCTCTGCGAAACGAAGGCATTGGGGTCGATGTCATGGATGACGCGGAAGATATTCACGGCGTCTTGTCGTTTGGCCAGTACCACGAGTACCTTACGGGGAGCCTTACTGTACCATCCGGTTCCATCGAGCACGGTGACACCACGACGCAGTTTGGAGTTGATGTAATCGGCAATCTCTTCGTACTTGTTAGAGAAGATGAGGAACTGCACTGAACCTCGGGTGCTATTGATGTAGTAGTCGAGAGTTACACTCATGATGACGAGGGCTACAAAACCGAACATCACGCGGCGCCAGTCGTTGAACACAAAATAGCAACTGCTGATGATGATAATGTCCGAGATCATCGTTGCACGGCCGAAACTGATGTTTCGGAACTTGTTGATGATGGCATTGACAATATCCATACCTCCCGTACTACCATTATGAGTAAATGCAAGGCCGACACCAATACCTGCAGCCACGGCTCCAAGCACACAGGCCATGAAGTCCTGATTAGGACCAAGGAGTTGCATAAACTGCCCATTGTCGTCCATAAACCATGTTTGGGTGATATCAAGCATCACGGTGAGCATGCCCACGGCATAGATGGTCTTGAGGCAGAATCGCCAGCCTAGTAGTTTAAGGGCGAACAGAAGCAGTACGGCATTGATCGTGAGGTATACCAACTGCATGTCGATGCCTGTGGCATAGAAGACGATAGCCGAGATACCGGTGACACCACCCATGGTAATCTGGTAGGGGAGCATGAAGCAACTCCAACCTAATGAGTAGATGAACAATCCGAGAGCGATGGCAAGATAGTCCTTCACCTCGCGCAGCAACTTGTGCTTGTTGTCTAACAGAAAAGTTTGCATAATGATAAGAGTGAAAAGTGAAAAGTGAAGAGCAAGGAGGCCATTTGATAGGTCTACTCTTAACTCTTCACTCTAAATTCTTAACTGATTACGATATTTACAATCTTCTTCGGTACGACGATGACCTTGCGGATAGTCTTGCCATCGATGTACTTCTGTGTATTTTCGTTGGCGAGTACCGTTTCCTGGATGGCTGCGTTATCCAAATCGGCGGCAAGTTCCATAGTGAAGCGAGTCTTGCCGTTGAACGAGATGGAGTAGGTCACGCTATCCTCCTTGAGGTACTCCTCATTGAATGCGGGCCACTGAGCATCGCATACCGAGCCTTCGCCGCCGAGTTGCTCGAAGAGTTCTTCGCATACATGAGGTGCAAAGGGGGCGAGTGTCACGACGAGGGTCTTCAGTATATCACGCTTAGTGCACTTGAGTGATGAGAGTTCGTTCACGCAAATCATGAAGGCACTGATCGAAGTGTTGTATGAGAAGGCCTCAATGTCGGCTGTTACCTTCTTGATGAGTTTGTGCAACGACTTCAGTTCCTCCTTCGTGGGGGCCTCATCGGTCACGATAAGTTCTTCGCCACGGCCGTAGAAGAGGCTCCAGAATTTCTTGAGGAAGCGGTGGCAACCGTCGATGCCGTTGGTGTCCCAAGGCTTAGACTGCTCTACGGGGCCGAGGAACATCTCGTACATGCGCAAGGTGTCAGCACCATACTTCACGACAATCATATCGGGGTTCACCACATTGAACATCGACTTAGACATCTTCTCTACAGCCCAGCCACAGATGTACTTGCCATCCTCGAGGATAAACTCTGCATTGTTATATTCGGGGCGCCAAGCCTTGAAGGCTTCGATATCGAGCACGTCGTTGGCTACGATATTTACATCCACGTGGATAGGAGTCACATCGTAGTCCTTCTTCAGATTCAGTGACACGAAGGTATTGGTGTCCTTGATGCGGTATACGAAGTTACTGCGGCCCTGAATCATACCCTGGTTCACAAGTTTCTGGAAGGGCTCGTCCTTGGCGCTATGACCGAGGTCGAAGAGGAACTTGTTCCAGAAGCGTGAGTAGATGAGGTGACCGGTAGCATGCTCGCTACCACCTACGTAGAGGTCTACGTTCTGCCAGTAAGCACCCACCTTCTCATCCACGAGTGCTTCGTGATTGCGGGGATCCATATAGCGGAGGTAGTAGGCCGATGAACCGGCAAAGCCAGGCATGGTGTTCAGTTCGAGGGGGAAGATGGTCACGTTGTCAATCTTCGTGTTCTCTACCACGCGGTTGTTTACGGTGTCCCAAGCCCATACGGTAGCATGACCCAAGGGAGGCTCGCCACTCTCTGTGGGGAGGAATTTGGCCACCTCCGGGAGTTCGATGGGCAGACAGTTTTCGGGCACCATGTAGGGCATACCCTCCTTGTAGTATACGGGGAACGGTTCGCCCCAGTAACGCTGGCGGCTGAAGATGGCATCGCGCAAGCGGTAGTTCACCTTCACACGGCCAAGACCCTTCTCCTTGATATATTCCTTGGTGCGTGCGATTGCCTCCTTCACGGTCAGGCCATTGAGCACGAGATCGCACTCACCCATCTGCTCGGGACGGGGTGAGTTCATCATGATACCCTCCTTGGCATCGAAACTCTCTTCCGATACGTCGGCACCCTCGATGAGCGGACGGATCTCGAGTCCAAAGTGCTTGGCAAAGGCATAATCGCGGCTATCGTGAGCGGGCACAGCCATGATGGCGCCGGTACCATAACCTGCGAGTACATAGTCTGAAATCCATACGGGGATGCTCTCGCCTGTCAAGGGGTTGATGGCGTACGAACCGCTCCATACACCAGTCACGCGGCGATCGGCAATACGCTCACGCTCGGTGCGCTTCTTGGTGGCATCGAGGTAAGCCTCCACGGCCTCCTTCTGTTCGGGAGTGGTGAGGGTGGCTACCAGTTCGCTCTCGGGAGCGAGTACCATGAAGGTGACACCGAATACCGTGTCGGCACGGGTGGTGAAGATGACAAACTCCACATCGCTGTCCTTCACCTTGAAGGTGAGTTCAGCACCCTCGCTACGGCCAATCCAGTTGCGCTGGGTCTCCTTGAGTGAGTCGGTCCAGTCTATCTTGTCGAGTCCTTCGAGCAATCGGCCTGCATAAGCAGACACGCGCAAGCACCACTGGCGCATCTTCTTCTGCACCACGGGGTATCCACCGCGCTCTGATACGCCGTCTACTACCTCATCATTGGCCAGCACAGTACCCAACTTGGGACACCAGTTCACCATCGTCTCGCCAAGGTAGGCGATACGGTAGTTCATCAGCACCTCCTGCTGCTCCTTCTCATTCATAGCCTTCCACTCCTCTGCGGTGAAGGTGAGCGCCTCTGACTGTGCTGCATCGATGCCCTCAGAGCCGTTCTTCTCGAAGTGTGCTACGAGGTCCTCGACAGGCATGGCCTTGCCCTTCGCATTGTCGTAGTATGAGCCAAACATCTTGATGAAGGCCCACTGTGTCCATTGATAGTACTCAGGGTCGCAAGTGCGTATTTCGCGGTTCCAGTCAAAAGAGAAACCAATCTTATCCAACTGCTCGCGGTAGCGTGCGATGTTCTGTACGGTAGTGATGGCAGGGTGCTGGCCTGTCTGTATGGCGTATTGCTCAGCGGGGAGACCATAAGCGTCGTAGCCCATGGGGTTGAGCACATTATATCCTTGTGAGCGCTTGTAACGGGCATAGATGTCCGAGGCAATGTAACCGAGCGGATGACCCACGTGAAGTCCCGCACCCGAAGGGTAGGGGAACATGTTGAGCACGTAGAATTTTTTCTTTTCGGGATCCTCAGTCACCTGATAGGTCTTGTTGTCGACCCATCGCTGCTGCCACTTCTTCTCAATATCTCTAAAGTTGTATTCCATGTTTATTTGTTGTTATCTCTTTTGATTTTTGTTTAATGTAGCAAATGTAGTGTAAAAAAACGATTTGGCGAAGTATACCTCATGAAAAATCTTTTTTATCGTCCCGTACGTCCGAAAAGTTTGTCGATAAGGTCCTTTCGTCCCATGCGACGTAACTCCTCCATGATGTCGCGGCGCATCTCGGGCTTGTACCAGAAGAAGAACTGGCGTTGGGCCAGTTTGTCGCGTTGCGACTTGGCCGAGAAGATGGGCTGTAGCGTGTAGGGATGGAATCCCGTATGCCAGGCCTCAGTACTCACGGTCATGGGCGT
>JAZOPX010000043.1:0-9751 GCA_045655845.1 Bacteroidaceae bacterium | reverse complement strand
CTCGTCCTGACCATCCTCGTCGAGTGTCATACCACGTACACCGGTTGCCGTACGGCCCATCTCGCGAACTACACCCTCGTGGAAGCGGATAGCGCGACCATTCTTGTTGGCCAGGATGATCTCGTTGTCGCCGTTGGTCATTACTACCTCAATCACGCGGTCATCTTCACGGATGGTAATAGCGTTCACACCATTGGTACGAGGACGTGAGTAAGCCTCCAGGCAGGTCTTCTTCACCACACCGTTCTTGGTACAGAATACGAGGTAGTGTGAGTTCACGAAGTCCTTGTCGGCAAGATTCTTCACATGTACGAATGCGTTCACCTTATCGTCGGGCTCGATGTTGAGCATATTCTGGATAGCGCGTCCCTTTGAGTTCTTCGTTCCCTCGGGAATCTCGTATACCTTGAGCCAGTAGCAGCGTCCCTTCTGGGTGAAGAAGATCATGGTGTTGTGCATGGTAGCCATGTAGATGTACACTACGAAGTCGGCCTCACGGGTGTCGCTACCCTTTGAGCCTACGCCACCGCGGTTCTGTGTGCGGAACTCGCTGAGCGGAGTGCGCTTGATATATCCGAGGTGCGAGATGGTGATTACCATTTCGTCATCGGCATAGAAGTCTTCGGGGTTGAACTCCTCAGAAGAGTATACGATCTCTGACTTGCGCTCGTCGCCATACTTCTCGGCAACTTCCACGAGCTCGTCCTTCATCACCTGCTTGCAGAGATCGTCGTTAACGAGAATCTCCTTGAGGTGAGCGATGAGTTTCATGATGTCGTCATACTCAGCACGGAGTTGCTCCTGCTGCAGACCAGTGAGTTGGCGCAGACGCATCTCCACGATAGCACGAGCCTGAGCATCGCTGAGCGAGAATCGCTGCATGAGTCCTAAGATAGCATCGGCAGGTGTGTGAGCAGCCTTGATGATACGGATAACCTCATCGATATTGTCTGACGCAATGATGAGACCTTCGAGGATGTGGGCGCGCTCCTCAGCCTTGCGGAGGTCGTACTTGGTGCGGCGGATAACCACCTCGTGACGGTGCTGTACGAAGTACTTGATGCAGTCGCGCAACGAGAGTACCATAGGACGGAGTTTGTCGTTATGCTCACCACAAGGTACGAGAGCCACGCTGTTTACGCTGAAGGCGGTCTGCAGCTGGGTCATCTTGAAGAGTTTATTGAGCACCACGCTGGCGTTGGCATCGCGCTTCACGTCGACTACGATGCGCATACCGTCCTTGTCGGACTCGTCGTTCACGTTGCTGATACCGTCAATCTTCTTGTCGCTCACGAGACCGGCAATGTACTTGATGAGTTCGGCCTTGTTCACGCCGTAGGGAATCTCGGTGACGATAATCTTATCGTGGTTGGCATCGGTCTCGATCTCGGTCTTGGCACGCATTACCACACGTCCACGACCAGTCTCGTAGGCCTCCTTCACACCAGCCATACCATAGATATATCCACCTGTGGGGAAGTCGGGAGCCTTCACATATTGCATCAGTTCCTCAGTGGTCAACCCGGGGTTATCTATATAGGCCACACAAGCGTCGATAACTTCGCGCAGGTTATGTGTGGGCATATTGGTCGCCATACCGACGGCAATACCGGTAGCACCATTCACCAGGAGGTTGGGGATACGGGTCGAGAGCACACGGGGCTCCTTGTCCTTACCGTCGTAGTTCTCTTGGAAGTCTACAGTCTCCTTATAGATATCCTGCATCATATCCTCACCGATCTTGCGCAGACGAGCCTCGGTGTAACGCATCGCAGCGGGGCTGTCACCGTCAACCGAACCGAAGTTACCCTGACCGTCAATCAAGGTGTAGCGCATAGCCCAGTCCTGAGCCATACGTACGAGTGAGCCATAGATGGATGAGTCACCATGAGGGTGGTATTTACCCATCACGTCACCGACCGTACGGGCCGACTTGCGATAACCCTTATCTGAGGTGTTACCCTGCTCCATCATGCTGTACAGGATTCTGCGGTGAACGGGCTTGAGGCCGTCGCGCACATCAGGCAACGCACGTTCCACGATCACCGACATAGAGTAGTCGATATACGATTTGCGCATCTCCTGCTCAATATCGACTTTAATAATTCTGTCTTGGTCTAAATTCATATCTTAATAGTAATTTCGTCTTAAAATAGCCTTAAACATAAAAACGTGTAAAGTTACGCAAATTTGCCGACATGGCAAACTTACGCAACCTTTTTTCCTCCTTTTTTATGCAAAAAGTCCCGTTTAGATGATCCTATTCTATCATTTTCAGGAACGACTCTTCATCTATGATCTCCACTCCCAACTTCTGTGCCTTTTCCAACTTTGCAGGTCCCATATCACGACCAGCAAGGATAAAACTGGTCTTGCTCGAAATGGACGACACATTGGTGCCACCATGCTGTTCGATCATGGCCTTGTACTCATTGCGTGAATGCTGTGCAAATACTCCGCTGATGACGATGCTCTTGCCGGCCAGCCTGTCAGTGCGTTCTATCGTTTCGTCCACAACGACCTCCATCTGCAAGCCAGCCTCCTTGAGGCGTGCGACGAGAGTACGGCACTGTTCATTAGAGAAGAAGCGCAAGATGCTCTGTGCTATCTTCTCGCCAATCTCGTCGACGGCGATGAGTTCTTCGAAGGTTGCATTCTCCAGCCGCTCCATAGATCCGAAGGCACGGGCCAACTTTTTAGCAACCGTCTCGCCCACAAATCGTATGCCTATGGCAAAGAGCACACGTTCGAAGGGCACCTCGCGCGAACGTTCTATACTGCGCACGATATTCTCTGCGGACTTATAGCCCATGCGTTCCAAGCGGCTGATATGGGGGATACGAAGGTTATAAAGGTCAGCAGCATCGTGTATCAGCTCCACTGAGTAGAGCAGGTCTACGGTCTCGGCTCCCAAGCCGTCAATATTCATGGCCTTGCGCGAGATGAAGTGCTCGATGCGTCCCTTGATCTGAGGGGGGCAAGAGATATCGTTAGGACAAAAGATGGCAGCCTCACCTTCCACACGCATGAGAGGAGTACCACATTCCGGGCAGCGAGTGATGAATCTCACTTTCTCGCCCATCATGAAGGAGCGCGCATCGAGGTCTACGGCCGTAATCTTGGGAATGATTTCACCGCCTTTCTCCACGAACACCATATCGCCAATGTGAAGGTCAAGGTTTTCCATGAAGTCGGCATTATGCAGTGTGGCACGCTTGACCATCGTACCAGAGAGTTGTACGGGTTCAAAGTTAGCCACAGGGGTCACCGTACCTGTACGACCTACTTGATAGGTCACCTCATTGAGGCGCGTGAGTGCCTTTTCGGCCTGAAACTTATAGGCGATGGCCCAACGAGGCACCTTGGCGGTATAGCCCAAAGAGTGCTGTTGTGCCAAGGAGTTGACCTTGATAACAATACCGTCCGTGGCTACAGGAAGATTCTTACGTTCGGTATCCCAATAGTTAATATAGTCGAAGACCTCATCGAGTGTACTGCATTTACGCATGGCGGGTGAGATTTTGAAGCCCCACCGTGAGGCGTGTTGCAGACATTCGCAATGCCCTGCATCGGGCAGTTCATCGCCTAACATATAATATAGGTATGCATCCAGTTTACGAGAGGCCACGATGGATGAATTCTGCAGTTTGAGCGTCCCTGAAGCGGCATTGCGCGGATTGGAAAAAAGAGTTTCTTCCTGCGCCTCGCGCTCACGATTGAGGCGGTCAAACTGCTCCCACGGCATCAGAATCTCTCCACGAATCTCAAAGTCGGCAGGATAATCATCGCCTTGCAAGACGAGCGGTATACTCTGTATGGTACGCACATTGGCCGTCACATCATCGCCCTGCACGCCATCTCCGCGCGTCACGGCACGCACCAAGCGCCCCTCTTCGTAGGTCAAGGAGATGGACACGCCATCATATTTGATTTCACAACACAGTTCGAAGGGCTCACCACCCAATGCCTTCTGTACTCGATTGTAAAAGTCTCTCACCTCTTCGAACGAATAGGTGTTGCCGAGCGAGAGCATAGGATAGCGGTGCGCTACTTGCACAAACTCGCTGGTGAGGTCACTGCCGACACGCATCGTGGGCGATGTGGGGTCGTAGAGTTCGGGGTATTGCGCCTCGAGGTTTTGCAGTTCGTGCATCAGTTGGTCGAACTCATAATCCGATATCTCGGGCATATTGAGCACATAGTAACTATGGTTGTGACGATGCAGTTCGCTGCGCAGATAGGCTATTCGTTCTTGAGGGGTCATAGTATGTTCGCTTTGGAGATAAATCGAGATTTACCCAGCGTCTCTGCCATCCTGAATGTAATGAAGGATCCCGCTCAGAGACTTAACTAAGATTTCTGCGAGATTCCTTCGCGTTGCTCAGAACGACACCAACGCGAGAATTTGAATCGATTGGTAAAACATCTATATTATCACCTTTATTTTATTCATGCAAAGTTAGTGCAAGGTGAACGGAAATACAAATTTCGACGAACGAAAGTTCACTCACCACCGGAACCAAAGGTCAAAGCACACCGGAAGATGGTCGCTTGTACCACCGATATAGCGCATGCCATTATAAGTACGTAGCGGACGGCAGCCACCATAGAGAGGTTCAGGTTCGACCAAGAAGTCTGCCTCAAAATTCCACGCTCCATGGGGCGACAGATGCAAAGCGGTAGAGTCGGCACCCTGGCAGAGCAATCCCGGAGATAGATATACGTGATCTATCTGCTCCCATTTCCCCTTGTAGCGATAACTTCCACCAAGCCCCTCCGTAATACAGGTCATCCCCAGCCTCTCTACCAAGGGTAGCAGGGCCTTACCTTGTGGAGTATCATTGAAGTCGCCCATTACGACAATGCGTGGTGTGGTGCGAGCAAGGCAAACCGAATCGATGACCTGACAGATAGATTCCACGACATGGCTGCGCAGTTGTACCGATTTCCGTCCATTGAGTCTGCTCGGCAGATGACATACGAAGATGTCAAGCGTGTCGCCCGTATACAATTGTCCGCTCACGAGAAGCACATCCCTCGTCCTCCCGAGCGGGAGGCATAGGTCCCGATGAGCGAAGGGCCTAAAGGTTGTGGGCTTATACATCAGCGCCACGTCAATGCCGCGAGGATCGGCCGATGAAGTCATCAGATAATCATAGCCCACCGTACGCAACGGTGAGCGGCGGGTGAGGTCATGCATCACGCTATCATTCTCGACCTCGCACAAGGCCACGAAATCGGGAGCACGATCACCTCCTATGGAGGCTATGACACGGCTTACGGCGTGCAACTTGCTCCAATAGCGATAGGGAGTCCAGTGCCGTATCGCTCCAGGAAGGAATTCATTGTCATGGGTGAGGGTATCGTCGACGCAGTCAAAGAGGTTCTCCACATTGTACCCCACGAAGCGCATGCGCTCCTGTGCACAGAGCACCGAAGCCAGCCATATCAGAAGACATAGTGCCCTACTCCTTCTCCGCCACATGCCCCACATATTGGAAACAACCCGCATCAACGGACCCGCCTTGCCGCAAGCCTCCATCCTTATCATGGGGCAAGAGGTCCAAGTATTCGTCGCCTCCCGCACCACGGGCCACGGAGAGCGAGTCGAGATGGAAATCGTATATAAAGTTATCGTGGTCTATGGTACGGAAGTTGCCACGTCCATAAGCCGTGCTATCCTTGTGTTCCCACACGATATGGGCAAAGTGCAGCGTATCGGGGTCACGCGCATCCTGCCATGAATTAATGACCGAATGAACAAAGAGGTATTGCGCCGCTTCCGTCCAGTCGGCCGTATCAGTCTTTGCCACCACCATGCTCGCCAACTCCTTGTCCTTCGAGCCCGTGACGATGCTATTGGCAAAGTTCACACCAAGCAGCGGATACACCTTGTTTTCCTCCTCCACATAGTTGGCGATGCTTACCGCCTCACCGCGCGTGCTCTTCCACGGGAAGAAATTGGCTATCGTACAATGAAGAAAATCCATCTGTCCACCCAAGATATTCACACAGTGTCCCCCTGCGTTCGTGAAGAGGCTGTTCGAGAACGAGGCCTTGCACAGAGTCAGTTGCAAAGCATCCTCATCCACATTATGTATCTGGCTATTGCGCATCACCACCTTGTTCTCCTCCATACCCGTGCTCTTGGCACGCAGGCCATACGTACCGCTGTGGATATCACAATATTCGAACACGTTGTCGAGACTCGACTCATGGAGCGTGATGCCTCCCCACTGTGCCGACAGACGATCGTAAGGGAGATAGTCGAACATGCGGTCGGTACGTGCTCCACGGAACACGACAAGACTGTCTGCCGTACCCACAGCCTCGACACGGCCATACACCTTCATCTCTACCCTATCGGCAAAGAACAGCCGCGTACCGGGCGCAAGGTAGAGCGTGCTCCCCTCCTCCACCCTGAGACTATCGTAGATGAGGTATGGGCGCTCGGCGGTGAGCCACGTATCAATGTCTACCACCTCACCGCGAAGTACGGTGGCATCCTGCCCGCTGGCCGTGAATATGACCTGCTGGGTAACCCCACTCTCGAGAGTGAACTGCAGCGAATCGCGCACCTCGAAGGGCTCATCCTGCTCACGGGGGGCAATCGTCACCTCCACAAACACATACATGCTATCGCCACCACGAATGACCAGGTCAGCAAACGTCGTCCCCGCCAGGCCATCGATGTTGACTCTATAAGGAGAATCCTCCCCACCCGCCACCTTGGCATGGGCGATGGACAAGTTCTCCCTATTCTGATTACGGATGAGAAACACCTGAGTAGCCGAACTCACATCGGTAAACAGCGTGTCAAACGCAATCGTATCAGCAGAGAAAGCCAGCCTATGGCGTGGGTCTGTAGAGAACTCCATCCTGTCCACACACCCTGACACACCCAACGCCACCACCAAGGCAAGCAACACACTCCATACATTTTTCATACTATGTAGAACGTAAGCAAAAGCGATATATTGTAGCATCCTATTAACTCCAAGAGATTTATACCACAAAAGATGAGGATATGCCGCGAGCACACCCTCATCTTTTGCTATTCACATAATAAGATTTAACCTTATACCTATTTATTACATCTGTATCTTCACTACCTTGCCTGCTACCTGTACGATATAGAGTTGGTTTTCCGATACACTGACCGAAACACTTGTGCCATCGGCTATGGTCTCGGCCACTACCAAGCCATTAGCATTGTAGACGGCAATACGGTCACCCACTTCAGTGCCACTGATAAAGAGTTCACCCTCATAGCCACGTATTTTGACCGCCTTGTTCACCGATTCTACCCTATTCACATTCTGCTCATAGGCCACATTGAGCACGGCACTGCCTGTGAGTGTGGGTGTGGTGAAGGTGTAGTTCTCATCCAATTGTGCAGTCATATCCACGCCATCGAAAGTAACGCTATGGATACTCCAACCTTCCGTAGGTTCTACCCGTACTTTATAGGTACGGCCCAAGTCTATAGCAATCTTCACTGCACCATTATCGGCTTGCTTGATGGTGAGATAGTTTGGCGTATATCCCTCTATCTCCGAGATATTGTAGAATCCGCTCCATCCCGACATCACTTGATACTTTGAGATACATCCTTGGGGTACATAGAGAGTAGCATTGCCATAAACTTCGTCGGAGAAGATGTCGCCATCTGTTCTTGGGGGTTGTGCGGCATAGATGGTAATTTTCTCTATCTCTTCGCATCCGGAAAATGTTCCTGAGTCAATTTTCCTCAGCCCTTTACCTAAGGCAATCCCCTTGATGCCTGTAAGGCCAGCGAAAGTATGCTTCTTAATCTCCGTAACCCCATCGGGGATGACAAGTTCCGTTACAAGTTCACCGTTCAAGTAAAGGTTATGGGCATACTCAAGGGGATTGTTTAACCCACCAAAATCTATTTTACACCAAGCCTCCATGCTGCTGATATGCACTGCGGTAAGGCTGGAACAACCGCTGAAAGCATCGTATCCAATGCTCGTCACGCTTTCGGGGATAGCGATGGCGATAAGGTTGCTGCAATTATAGAAAGCACGTTCTCCTATCTGGTAGTTCACACCTTGGTAGTCAGTAGGAAGAGTTAGTTCCGTGTCATTGCCTATATAGCCTATAAGATAATGCACACCATTTTTTGATTTGAAAGCATAATCACCTATGAGTCTATCCACATTAACTGCAATATCGGCATAACGAGCCACATAACCATTATCCCAACTTCCTTTCTGAATATCCAAGCCTGAGAAGTTGAGGACAGTTTTCAGACTGTTGCAACCATAGAAAGCATCGTATCCAATACTCGTCAAACCCTTAGGGAGGATGATAGAGGTAAGGCTATTGTAATTATAGAAGGCATAGTCTTTAATTGAAGTAATCCCATCGGGGATAGTCAATTCTGTTACAGATTCATCATTCAGATACAAGTTCTTTGCATAGTTGAGGGGATTGGAGGAAGGACTGTAAAAATCAATATTACACCAAGTTTCAAGGCTGCTGATATGCACTGTGGTAAGACTGCTGCAACCCCCGAAAACTTGGTTTCCAATACTCGTTACACTCATGGGGATGGTGATGTCTGTGAGACTACTGCAACCTTCGAAAGCCTGGTCTCCAATACTCGTTACACTCACCGGGAGGATGAGACTGGTGAGCCTACTGCAATCTCTAAACATTCTGTCCTCAATTTTAGATATTCCATCAAGAATGACAACAGAAACAAGACTACAACAACCATCGAATACATGTTCCCCTATCATCGTGAGATTTCTCGGCAAGTTTATGGAGGAAAGAGTTGTACAACCTTGAAAGGCATTTGCTCCGATTTGGGCAACACTTTCAGGAATAGTGACAGATACAAGACCTATACCCCCCAAGAACGCATGAGAACTAATGCTTACTATTCCTTCTTTTATCTCAATGGAAGTATTTTCGGGCATATCCCCAGCCCCTTTGTATTCATAAGCGACTCTACCTGCATAAATCATACCGTCAGCCTGATTTCTATACCATGCAGTACCCAAGAAAGCCTCTCGTCCAATTGAAATCACACTTTCAGGGATGGAAATGGAAGTAAGGCCTTCGCAACCATAAAATGCATCTTCGGCAATAACTACCGTACCCTCTTTCACTTCAATTGTAGTGTTTTCGGGCATCGTTCCTTTATACGTCAAAAGTACTTTATTGACATAAATAATCCCATCAGGCTGATTTTCGTACCATTGTGTGTCTCTAAACACGCCATCCCCTATTGTTGTCACACTTTCCGGTATTGTAATGGAAGTAAGACTGCCACAATTTGCAAACGCTTCATCTTCGATTGAAGTCACACCTTCTGGTATAACGACAGAAGTTAGGCTATAACAGCAAGCGAAGGCATAACCTCCAACTGATACTACATGAAATGTTTTACCATCATTCGTTACAGTTTCAGGAATTGAAAGATTGGAGAATCTTCCGCTATATGCATTGGAAACACTGACATAAGGCGGAATATCACCCCCATATGTTACTTCTACCTCTGCATCAGAAATGATGTTGTAATAGATCCCATCTACTTCAAAATCGTGGGCACTTGCCGTAATGCAACACAATAGCGCTGCTATCGTGGTCAGCCAAAGTTTTTTGATTCTCATCATAACAATAGATTAAATAATGTTTGTCCTCTATATGCCTATCAGAGTCCCCCAACTTCGGCCACATACCTTATATAAATAAAAAAGACGTGGGATTCTGTACTCGC
>JAZOPX010000042.1:0-9009 GCA_045655845.1 Bacteroidaceae bacterium | reverse complement strand
TGCTCGCAAGAGCGACGACGCTGGTTGTACTCGTCACCGAGCTTGTGCTTCACGTTGGTGTTTACCAACACGAGACGATAGCCCTTGGGCTCGAAGGGGAAGTACTCGAACTCCATAGAGCGGCAGTCGAGGCGCATGAGGCAACCTGCCTTACCGAATACAGAGGCGAACTGGTCCATGATACCGCAGTTGCAACCGGTGTAGTTGTGCTCAGTAGCCTGACCTACGCGAGCGAGCTCGAACTTGTCGATCTTGCCTTCGCCGTAGATCTCGTTGAGTGCGAATGCGAATACGCTCTCGAGGGCTGCTGATGATGACATACCTGCGCCGAGGGGAACGTCGCCAGCAAAGGCGGTATCGAAGCCCTTAACGGGAACACCACGCTTCTGCATCTCGCGGCATACACCGAATACATAGCATGCCCATGCCTCAGCGGGCTTGTCCTCTTCGTTCAAGCCGAACTCAACGTAGGGAGCCTCGTCCTTCGGATCGATGTCAATAGCGAATGCACGTACCTTGTCGAGACCGTTGGGCTTGATAACCATGACCATACCCTTGTCTACTGCACCGGGGAATACGAAACCGCCGTTGTAGTCGGTGTGCTCACCGATGAGGTTGATACGACCGGGAGAAGCGTAGGCTACACCTTCGCAACCGAAACGCTCAACAAAATGTTTCTTTACAAATTCTTTGTCCATAGTGTTTTCCTTTATATAATATTAAGTTGTTGGATGATCGTGTATAGGAGTCTGTCTATGCCTGATGGCATGAAACAGACTCCTAAGTAGTTGAGACCTTACTTCTTTGCGGGCTTAGAGCCGATGAGTGCATAGAACAAGAGGTATGCAGCGCAGAATACGATTACCCAGAAACTGGTCATGTAGTCTGTGAGGTCGGCAACGTAACCCTGGATACCCATCATCACGGCGCAACCGAACACCATGGTCATGAAGATACCTGATGCGATAGCAGTGTACTTGCCCAAGCCCTCAACAGCCATGTTGAAGATAGCACCCCACATCACTGATGTGCAGAGACCTACGAGCAAGAATGAGAAGATGCCGAGGGGAACGGGCTGCCAGATAACCTTGAGCTGACCCCAGTCAACACCAGGGAAGTTGACCAATACATTGGCAGGAGCGTACATACCGAAGATTACCAATGCCAAAGTGATGATAGAAACGGTGGTGATCATAGCACGAGCACTAACCTTGCTACCGATACCAGCACCTACCAAACGACCTACAAGCATCATTGCCCAATATACAGCCACGATCATACCTACGGTACCTGCAGGGATAGAGTAGGGGGCTGAGGTGAGCATCTGCTGAACAGCGTTGGGTACACCTACCTCGATACCCATGTAGAGGAAGATAGCCAATGCACCGAGGGCGAAGTGACGGTAACTCATAGCTTCCTTTACCATGCTGAGCTGCACGGGTGCCTGCTCGGGCTCCTCGATCTTGGTGAAGAGGATCACGATGAAGGCTACTACGAAGATAGCAAGAGCGATCATGAGAGCGGGAGTAGCGTCGGCAATCTTAGCCTTGGTAGCGTCAGAGATGAGAGCACCCATGAGGATGTAGCAAGCAACGGCTGCAGATGAGTTGAACACACCACCGATCTGGATGAGCTGGTTACCGCTGTTACCACCACCACCGAGAATGTTGAGCATGGGGTTAACCACACAGTTCAAGATACACATGCAGAGACCTGCGATGAAAGCACCGATCAAATAAACGGTGAACACGAGGCCGAGGTTCTGCTCTACGTCAAGCAAACCGCTCACCCACTGGATGAGGATACCGGTAGCACCCACTGCGAGACCGATGAGGGCGGTCTTCTTGTAGCCAAACTTGGCGATGAGCATACCGGCGGGGATACCCATCACGAGGTACGCAATGAAGTTACCATAGTTACCAATCTGTGCAAGCACGTTAGAGATAGGACCTTGGTTCTTGATGATAGTAGCCATAGGTGTACACAAGTTGGTCACGAAGGCAATCATCGCAAAGAGGGCAATCATGACGATAATTGCACCCCACTGTTTCTTTTGATTACTCATAAGTTTTTAAAGTTTAAAAATTGGTTAGTTATTAAATGGTTTGTAATTTATTCTTCTACTCCGAACTTGTACACGGTAGTCTGTGTGTACACCTCACCGGGATTGAGCACCACGGAGGGGAAGTGAGCCTTGTTGGGGCTATCGGGGAAGTGCTGTGCCTCGAAGCAGATGGCGCTACGCTTGGGGAAGGTGGCTCCATGAGCACCCTCGAAGCCGCTGTGCCAGTTGGAGGTGTATACTTGTACGCCCGGCTCGGTGGTGTAGCACTCGATGACGCGGCCGCTGTTAGGCTCTACGCACTTGGCAGCAAAGGTCAGTTCGCCCGGCTCACGCTTGTTGAGCACCCAGCAGTGGTCGTAACCTACGCCATACTTGGTCTGCTCGTGGTCGGCATCGATGCGCTCGCCCACTACGTGTGGCTCGCGGAAGTCCATCGGGGTACCCTCCACGTGGTCGATGCGGCCGTAGGGGATAGAGTTCTCGTCTACGGGGCAGTAGTGGTCGGCATTGAGGGTGAGGATGTTGTTCTCTACCGATGCGGTGTCCTTCTCGATGCCTGAGGGGCTGAAGAAGGCGTGGTGGGTGAGGTTGACGATGGTCTTCTTGTCGGTAGTGGCCTTGTAGTCGATGACAAACTCATTGTCGTCGGTCAAGGTGTATACCACGGTGATGTCGAGTGTGCCGGGGAAGCCCTCCTCACCATCGGGAGAGATGTAGTGGAGTTTCACGCTGTTGGGCGCGAGCACCTCGGCATCCCATACGCGGGCATGATAGCCTGTGGGGCCACCATGGAGGTGGTTGGGACCATTGTTCACGGCGAGGGTGTACTCCTGACCATCAAGGGTGAACTTTCCGTGCTTGATTCTGTTACCATAACGACCGATGAGTGTGCTCAGGAAGGGCTCGGGTGAGGCAATCACCTTGTCGATAGAGTCGTGACCCTGCACCACGTTGGCAAGTTTGCCGTTACGGTCGGGCATCATGATGGTGAGCAGTGCACCGCCATAGTTGGTGAAGGCTACCTCGTTGCCCAACTTGTTGGTAAGGATGAAGAGGTCGGTCTTCTTGCCATTGATATCTTTCTGAAAATCGGCTTGCTTCAAGCCCGATACATTGTTTGGATTACATACGTTTGACATAGTATTTGCTTTAAGTTTGGTTTTAACACGCAAATTAAAGCATTATCTTTCAGATTTCAAAGCAAAACTCCCAAAACTATTGTTTAAGAAACCTAATAATGCAGAAATGACATGTATTATTGTACAGCAGGGGCGATTTTGGGGCGATGTTTAATTTGTTTATAATTGAAAGGTTCTGAATCATTCCCTTACTATCAGATTCAGACTTCAATCTCTTATGTGTATAGAAGAAAAGGGAAGCACCCGTGGGTACTTCCCTTTCCTTCTTACTATGTTTGATGGTGAGCTTATCTTACGAAGTTCTCCACCTTAAGGTCGGTAACTACGCTCTTGAAGTTGCCAGCCTTCTCCAAGGGGAAGAAGAGGGTGGGGACGTAGTCGTAGGAGGTCTTCTCTGAAGCCCAACGCTTGGCGCGCTTGAGCTCGTCGGCGAGCTTGCCATTCACATAGAGGCGTGTAGCGGTGTTGGTGCACTCGATGCGGATGTCTGCATCCCAACCCTCACGTACGTAATAATCGAAGGTGTTGAGGTAGCCGTCGCGCACGAAAGCCATGCGGCCATCGATGGGGCTGCTCAGGTAGAACTCGGTGTCCTCGTTAGAGAAGAGCAGTGTGCCGCGCTCCTCCTTGGCTGCATCGAGGTGGAAGCTGATGGTGTAGCCGTAGCTGGCCTCCTTGACGGGATATACCTTGCCGGGCTTCACTACGTCGAGCTCGTATACTACGCTGTTGGGCTCGCCCTTGATGATACCCATCTCGTTCACGCCGGGAGCCTCGCTCAAAGTCTCGCGCTTCTGGTTGAACTCGTCGAAGGGAACGGTCTTGTAGGTGGGGCTCCAGGTAGAGGCGGCGATGGTCTGCAAACCGGGGTAGCAGCGGTGGTGGATATCGTCAACAGAGATACCGTTGCCACCTACGTCGTTCCATACGGCATACATACCACCGAGGACGGCAGGATCGCCAAACTCAAACTTCTGGTTGCCGATGACTGAGGGGTTCCATGAGTTGTAGAGGTAGGGGAGGTTGAGGTAGTCGTAGTAGTAACCAGCAGCGGGCACGATGTATACCGAGCCGTCGGGGATGCTGATGAGCTGGTAGCCCTGCTCCTTCATATCGGTGGGGTTGGCATAGCCGTTATACCAGCAGTGCATGATGACGTTCTCTGACTTCACGGGAGTGTCGCCCTTGGCGTGGGTGAGGGCACCCCATACGCAAGCCTGCTTGCCGAAGCTCTCGATGTGGCGGATGTAGTGGTCGGTGAAGGCGCGGAACTTTTCCACGGTCTCCTTCTCGGCGTTAGAATACTCGTCGGTACCGATGTGTACCTGCTTGCCTACGAATACGGGATCCTCACCATCGAGGTACTCAGCAAAGAGTGAGTCGAGGAAGGTGTATACGTTGGGGTTGAAGAGGTCAAGGTGGTCAACACCATACTTCTCTGTACCAAACTCCTTGCGGAAGTGGGTGAAGGCGAGTGAGTGAGCGGGCACGTCGATCTCGGGGATGATGTTTACACCCATCTTGGCAGCGTCCTTCTGGAACTGGCGGAACTCATCCTTGCCGTAGCAACCATCCTTGGCGCTGAGTTCGGGGAAAAACTCGCTCTCGAGACGGAAAGCAGCATAGGTCTCGTCCCAATCATTGCCGTAGTACTGCTTGAATCCGTTGTCGTTCAAGTGTATCTGCAAGGTATTCATTTTGTAGTAAGCCATGATCTTGCTGTACTGCCTGAGGTACTCCAAGGGGATGTACTTACGGCCGCAGTCAATCATGAAACCACGTACGCCATAGTCGGGCCAGTCACGAACACTACCCTTGGGGAGGCTTGTGCCCTCGTTCTGCTCGAGAATCTGGAGCAGGGTACGGGTTGCCCAGTAGGCACCAGTAACAGTGTTGGCACTGATTACCACTTGGTCGCCAATCTCAATGCTGTAGCCCTCGTTGCCCAGTTCCTTGTCGTCGGTGAGGTTCAACACGATAGCACCTGTAGCCTTGGCTGCATCTTTGCTTGCCTTAGCCTTGAGGGCCTTGCCAAAGAACAAACCATAGTCCTCAGCCATAGCTTCGGCTGCTTCTTGCAGTGTAGCATCGGTGTAGAGCACCTTGCTCTTAGCGCTGATTGCGGTAGTACCTTCGGCACCCTGCCATTGACGCAACTCGGGGATTACGAACGGTTTCTCATTCTCGGCTTTCAGTGCCGTGGTCACTCCTGCGCAGAGGAGGACGAGGCACAAGGTCAGAAATCTGTTTCTCATAGATGTTTAATGTGTTAATAGTTATTATTAGGGTTGTTTGTATATGCTTTCGTAGACCGAATCATCCTGTATCAGTTCGGCAGGAGTGGTGTCAATCATCTCTCCTTCGATGTAGAGGCGCACGGGTGTCTGCTTGCCGTTGTTGTGTACGGTGATGCTTTTGCGGAATACTCCGGGCCTGCGTCCTTTACCATTATAGGTGACGCTGATCTTGCCCTTTTGTCCCGGCATGATAGGCTCGAGGGTATATTCCGGTACGGTACAACCGCACGAGGCAGATGCCTGGTGTATAATGATAGGCTCCTTGCCTACATTGGTGAATACGAAGTCATAGGTCAGGATGGCCGTGTCGGGGGCAAAGACCCCAAAGTCGTGGCGGGTTTTCTCAAACTTCATCTCTCCTTTGCCCTTGGGCTTGGTTTCTTGTTGTGCAAAGCTGATGCTTGCAGTCAGTAGCATGAGGATGAATAAAACGTTTCTTTTCATATACATTGAATTGCCTAAATATCTATTATCGTGCAAAGATACGATTTCTTTTGAATAGATTCAACCTTTATTCTCATTTGTTATCTTCTTTATTGGAACTTTTGAGCGTACCTTATTCAATAGATGATGAGTGAAAGTGGTGTTGTGGTGGAGGAAACGGATGGAATATATTGCAGACCAAATAGTTAAGATGGCACCTCCACACGCATAAACCCAACTGTGGGTGTATATGCATACCGCCAACATGACTATGAGGATGGGGAATTGTGCTATCAATAGCTGCCATACACGGCGACTGTAGGCGAAGTTGTAACGCAGCTTGGCGATAAGCCATACCGAAAGCCAATCGAATAAGTTGGAGAGCAGCATGCCTGCTCCCAAGCCTTCGAGTCCATGATGCTTGAATCCTCCTATCATCACTATGGCCATAAAAGTATAGGAAAGTGCCTCCTGTAAGAGAAAGACACGTGACTCGCCCTTCGAGAGTGAGAGGCAGGCAGCAGGGTGCATCATGGTCTTGAAGAACAGTCCTACAACGCCCAGTTGGGTCATCATTACGAGCGGCATAAACTTGTCATCGAGTAGTTTCATTAGCAAGGGAAGGCACACGGCAAAGCCCACGATGAGAGGAGTGATGACAACCATAAGTATCTCCACTTGGCTGTTTACAATGTAATTGGAGTGCTGGCAGTTCTTATTGGCTGCTGATAGCCGGGGAAAGAATTCGTTGTCAAGCGCTGCAAATACCAGCATGCTGAGGTAAGAAATCAGCAAGCTGCCATAGGAGTAGCATCCCGCTTCGCCCTCGCTGCCTTGATTGAAGATATAGACCGAGATGAGGTAGAAAGCACCCGAGTTGAGGAATCCTGCGATTGTGTAGTTGATGCCTTGACGTATGATGTAGAGTCCGTCAATGATTACTTTGCGTGAGAATAGTGCCACCCGGTAGGGGAACACACTGAAGGAGTGCCAGCAGGCGACCGCCAGTAGTCCTATTGCGGTGAGGAGGAGGCTGGGGATGATTCCGTTGAATCCTAATACGTAGTAGCAAGGTATGGATACTGCGAGCATCACCACTGCACTGAGCAGCTGGTACCATGCTACACGCCCCAGGATGCGAGCCCCTTTGAGTACGGCCAGCTCGCCTCCCATGAGTACCGAACAGCCAACGATGAGCGATAATAGACGGAATATGGATGTGTATGTGGAGTCACCGTCGAAACTCCAACGGCTCAATAAAGGGGCTAAGAGAAAAAATAGTAGCGTTCCGAATAGGGCTAACCACAGCGACCATGAACGCACCACCTTGATGGCATATTCCATGGCCTTGTCGCTCTCGTTCTCGCTTCGTCGCTCCGAGATGGCTTGTACTGCGCTGTATGAGATACCCAGGTCGGTGACCTTCTTGCCCAAGTCGATAGTACGGTTATACACCTCATTGATACCCACACCAATAGGTCCTAATAGGTGAGAGACGATGGCCACCTTGAGCAAGGTTATCACACTCACGACGCCTTGCACACCTCCGAAGATGCCGATATATTTCAGTATACCGTTGTATCCTGAGTCTTTGGTAGTGTGGTTGTCTTGCTCTTGTCTCACGGAAGGCTGAACTTTATATGAGTTACAAAAATAGTGTAAAATTTCGATTTAGCGAAATTTTGCGTTACCTTTGCAGTAAATGACTTCTGATCATGAAGCTGAGTATCATTGTCCCTGTATATAACGTAGAGAAATATTTGCAGCGTTGCCTTGAGAGCATTGGTGTGCAGATGTGTGACGATTACGAACTGATTCTCGTCGATGATGGCTCTACGGATAGGAGTGGGGCGATGTGTGACGACTTCGTTCGCGAACATCCCGGATGGAATGTCGCGGTGATACATCAGCCCAATGGTGGGCTCAGTGCAGCACGCAATGCCGGTATTGACAGGGCGAGAGGAGAGTACATTACTTTCGTCGATTCGGACGATTACATGGATGCTCGTACACTCGTTGACAATATGGCCTATCTTCTTTCCCATCCCGAGGTGGATATGCTGGAATATCCCATCGAAGTGCATGCGGGAAGTGCTGAGGCACACATGCTGACCTTTTCCGATGAAACATTGTGCGAGAGTCTCTTTACCGACTGGATATGCCGCAAGGGATATACGCATAGTTATGCTTGCAACAAGATCTTTCGTGCTGACTTGTGGAGTGAGCTGCGCTTTCCTGTAGGAGTGTACTTTGAGGATGGTGCCATTATGCCAGATGTCGTCTGTCGTTGTAGGAGTATACATTATTCAAGCAGAGGATGTTACCGATATGTTGCTCATGCAGGCACTATCACTACCAATTACAAGTATTTGAAGTTCAGGAATCTGTTTGATAATAATCATCGCTTGTATTTGATTGTCAGAGATGTGTCGGCTTTGCGTGCCGAGGCCATGTCGCTATGGATGTATTGCTTGAATCAGCTCGTCGATATGGGACGATGTACGGATGTGGACAAAGCCGATTATAAAAAGGTAATATACGAAGCAGAAGCGGCACATCCTCCTTATAGGACTCTACTCGGTACGATGTTGCTGGAGAGGAAGACCGTCAAAAACCTTAAACTCCTTCCACTCCCTCTCGTGGGACTCGCTACCTATCTTCGGATATATGTGGCGTTGACGCCTACCCTCCGATAGAATTATTTGATAGTCTTGGCCATTCCCATCAGTCGGGATAGTGTACGGTATGCTCGGGGTGATAGCCCTAACAGTGCAAAGGCTATGCGATGGCTGCAAGGCACTTGACGGCAATGTATAAACCGTTTGATGTTTTCGTGTAGCAGGTCAAGGAGGCGTCTGCTCTCCTCCTTCGTGATATTACCTCTGAGATAGGTGTACATCAGCGGCATGCTGAATCGCCATCGGGAAAGCAGTGCCAAGGTCTCCTCGCGCTCCTCTTCGAAGTAGGCGATGCGCTCCTCGTAAGCCTCTACGAGCGCTTGGCTAAACCGCCGCCCTTCATTGGCCATGATACCCTTCGGGTTCTTGTAATAGTAGTAGTAGGGAGTATCTGCAATCACAATCTT
>JAZOPX010000041.1:0-8351 GCA_045655845.1 Bacteroidaceae bacterium | reverse complement strand
CCGATGACCATCATGCGGCTGTCGGCAGGCTTCTCGCCCAGGTAGGTCATGATGTGGATATACTGCAGCTGCTTGGTCACGCGGATGGGCTCCTTGAGGTCGATGCGCAAGCCGAAGGTGTTGCTGCCATAGCGGCTGCGGCGCAGCTTCACCACCTTATCGGTAGGGTTGGGAGCAGCGCCCAGCGCCTCGTCAATACCCGTGTAGGGGTTGTCTACCACCTCGACCTCATAGTCGATGACGGGCTCGGCGGCACGGAAGGGGCTCTCCTCCCATGAGTCGTAGACGCGCAGCGCCTCGTATTCGGGCTCAGCACCGTCGAAGGTGATCGTGGTGGTCTGTGCCTGTGCGATGAGTGTGAACAACATCAACGCAGCAGAAAGGATGATATTCTTTTTCATATAGTTTCTGTTCTTTTAATGGTTAGTGTTGATGTTCCTATTTTAATATACGTTCAAGTTTGAGAGTAGGGGACAGGCGCGGCTGTCGAGGATGATGATGCGCAGCTGCTTGGCGCTGTAGCCGTCGCCATAGCTATTGCTGGTGCTGCCGTTGAGGGGGACGATGCGCTTGTAGCCCACGGTAGTGGTCTGCATATCGGGACAAAGCTCGGTCCAGTTAGAGCCGTCGGCACTGTACTCGATCTTGAAGTCCTTGATGCGCTGACCCAGCTTGATGGGCTCCTGCATCACGAGGTAGCGGATGGTCTGCGGAGTATCCCAAGTGAGGGTGATGGTGGCATTGAGGTCGTCGTCATCGGTACCCCAGTAGGTCTCCTTGTCGCCATCGGTGAGGTTGTCGGCGCTATAGTCGCCTGCTACACCACCATTGCGGGTGTTGTCCACGGTGATGGTAGCCGTCTTGGCATAGTCAGTAGCCAAGGGGAGGTCAAGTCCCTCGACAGGCCATGCGAGGCGTGTGTGGAGGAGCTTACCCAGCTCCTCGAGCTGTGTCACGGTATTCGTGGGGAGCACACCATACTCGTCGGGCGGACAGTTGAGGATGAGTGTCGCGTTGCGGCCTACGGTCTCAAGGTACATCTGGAATAGGCGGTCAGCACTCTTCATCGTTTCACCCCTGTGCCAGAACCAACCATTATTGGTAGCCTTGGCATCGCTCTCGCCAGGGAGCCAGAACCATCCGTCCTCGCTACCATACATACCGTTGTTCTCGGGAGCTGTGCCGCGGTTCTCGGGAGCCCAGTTGGTCTCACCGGCCCAGCCCTCCTCGTTACCGATCCAGCGCGACTCGCCACCTACACCCCAGAGCACGCAGTTGGGGGCCATGGCGTGCACACGGGCACGGAGGTTGGGCACATCGTAGTAGATCTCTCTGTCCACATTGCGCGACTCTCTGGCACCGCCATAGTAGCCGTCGCCACCATTGGCACCGTCAAACCACATCTCAAACTGGTCATTACCATACTCGGCCAACTCCTCGCACTGCTTGAGGAACACCTCGGTCACATAGCGGTCGGTGCCGTAGAGTGCCGAGTTGCGGTCCCACGGAGAGATATAGAAACCATACTTCATGCCATGCTCCTGGCTGGCCTTGGCAAACAGCTCGGGGATATTGGTATTCTTACCATAGTCGTTACCCGCCTTGGCGATGCTGTGCTCGGTGGTCTCGGTAGGCCACAGACAGAAGCCGTCATGGTGCTTCACCACGGCGATACCGCCGCGCATACCAGCAGCCTTCACCGCCTCGACCCACTGCTCGGGGTCAGGCTTGCCCAAGGGTGCATAGGTAGACTCTGCCTCATCACCATAGCCCCACTCCTTCGTCGTGAAGGTGTTCATGCCAAAGTGGAAGAAGGCGTAAAACTCGGTTTCGTTCCACAAGATCTGACGCTTGTGCGGAACAGGATGACAAGGTGCAGGCACATTGTCAGGGTTGGGCAAGTCATAGACCTTTGTCTGTGAGAAACCCAACACCGGCACCATAAGGCCGACTAACAATACTTTGAACTTCATAATTACTGTTTTTTAAGGTTTTAGTTGTGTTATTGATTCATAGGTAAAAAAAGAGCGGCACCCAGTATGCAGTGTGCACACCGAAGGCCGCATCGCTCAACGCCGAAGCAAGGGTGAAAACGTCGTTTTTACCCCCCCCTATTAACAAATGTAAATACGCTTGATATCAACAGGTTAGGTCTCGTGTGTTGTATACTCATGGAGTGCATTGATATATCTGTACAAAGGTACGGCAAAACGAACAAAAAAACCAAATTTATTTAGATTTTTTTCAGGAAAAGACAGTGCAAGGCATACAGCGTTACGTTACAATTAATATACGCTCTCTCCCGATGGGCGAAAATAGTGTGTAGTAAAAACTCTTATTTTTGTATTAGATATACGTAGTATATATAATACTTAAATAAGCCCTAAATAATAGTACTGATGGCTGCAAGCAGCACTCCTTTGGAGAACTAAAGTTCTCGTCGTCGCAACCGACGCTATCATACCGCGTCGGCGAAGGTGATACAGCGCAGGTATCTGTAACGCGTAACGTAACGCAATGGCTTCGCGTGGCGCACGCGCATAATGCGCGTATCTTTCGAGGGAAGAGTTAAGAGTGAAGAGGGAAGAGCGAAGAGCGAAGAAGGGAAGAGGAAGAGTGAGTTGACTTTTCGGAGGTGCGACAGTGTGCGGTGCAGGACTGCTCCGTGGCGGGAGGAAGGCTGCGCGCGGGAGGGTGGCGGGTGCGGCAGCGCGCACCGCCAACTCTTAACTCCTAACTAAACAACTCCTAACTAAATTTTTTCTCCCTCATTATCAGTGTAATGCAGGGAAGAAGAATTCAGAAGAAATCAGAACAAATCAGTAAGCGGAAGTGCAAAAAATCCGTGTAGTATCTTTGCAGCGTCAATCGATGACAAAGGGGGCCTCCCCCTGCAATCCTAAAGGAACTCCTTGGTGCCGATAAACCGGCAGTCGTCGCAACCGACGCTCTTTCGCGTCGGCCCGAGGAGGGGTGACTCGGAAGACCGCGCGGACCGAGTCGCCACGACAAAGGAGGGCAAACGAGGCACAGCAGAGAACTATTAACCTAAACCATTAACCCGAAACATGAACGAGGAAGTTTGCATCCGGAGGCCGAACTTTGATTACATCGAACTTCGGCTGCGCTCGCTGAGCGATTTGTAAGTGCACTTTAGACTCCTTTGCTTTTCCCTACGGCCAGCGACCTAAAGGTTGGAGGACTGAAGTTCTCGTCGTCGCAACCGACGCTAATGCTCCGCGTCGGCGCTTGCACGAACTTTGACTTCGTCGAAGTTGCTACGCTCGGCAGAGCCTGCGAGCAGTCTTTGCCCTCGCTCAACCGCAACTTTCATCTTTCATCTTTCAACTTTAAACTTTCAAAACCATGCCTATTACCTACAAAGTGGTCAAGTGCCGCAACCCCAAGTATCCCGAAATGAACTACTTCAAGGGAACCGCCGTGAAGACTGGCGATTATGACTTCAACGACCTCGCCGAGGACATCGCCGAGAGCACCACCGTCACCAAGGCCGACTGCCTTGCCGTGCTCGCCGCCATCAAGCCCAAGATCAAGAAGGCCCTGCTCGCAGGTCAGCGCGTCGTGCTGAGCGAACTCGGCTCGTTCGTCATCTCGCTCCAGGGCAAGTCGTACAATGCCGATACCATGGCCGATGAGGATTTCCGCCCCTCAGGGTACATCAAGAGTCACCGCATCGTGTTCCGCGCCGAACCCGCCCTCAAGAAGGAAATCGCCCGCGACCTCTCGCTGAAGCGTATCTCGTCTGAGGTGATGGAGTAAGCTTACGCGCCGCTCGATGCGGCGCTAAGCTTTGACTTTAGCGCTTGGCTATTAGCTGTTGGCTTTTAGTCTCCCACGGATGGATACGGATGAACACGGATTTTGCAAGTCGCTCCGCTCTTGCGCCTCCGGGGTGATTGTTTCAGAATACGAATCTCGCGAATGATTTTTACATACATCACGACAAGCCGGCGACCTCGTTTCGTGCAATTCGTGCAATTCGTGTTCAAAAAAAAAGACACTCGGCAAGCCGACACACGCGAGTTTACGATGCGTGAATCTGTGAAATCAGTTTAAATTCTGTTGACAAGAAAAAAAGGAATCCGCGTAGAACAAAGAATCTGTGATTATCAGTGCCCATCCGTGGGAGAGAAACTCCTAACTCCTAACTCCCAACTCCTAACTAAAAAAACTCCTAACTAAAAAACTCCCAAGTATGGTACAGACTTTCAACTGGGCAACCCTGCACAAAGTAATCATCGCAGTACTCACCGCCGTGGCGGGCTCGCTCGGCATCGTGAGTTGCATGTCGTAACCCCTGCCACTATGGCAAGCTACGAAATCATTCAGAGAGTGGTGCGAGGCATAGGCCTTGTAGCGCTCTCGTTGTTGTTGATGTAAGCGGACGCACGGGCCATCCGGATGGGTACAAGCGTAGCGCGTACAAAATTCGTGCGATTCGTGCGATTCGTGGTTAAAATAGAATTCACGCAAGCTACGAAATCATTCAGAGAGTGGCGCGAGGCTCACTCTTGGTGTTGGTGTCGCTCGCACTTATGTGAGCCTATCCGCATTTTTAGCGACTGTATCGTGAAGATATACGGCACCTCGGAATAAAAAACAAACCCGTTTATTTTGTTTTCCTCTCGGCTTGTTGTATCTTTAATCTATGCTGCGCATAGCTTTAAATTAGGCTGCGCCTCGGAAATATTCAAATAAATTTAACTTTGTTGAATCTCTGCCTCGTTCAGTAAAGAAAATACAAGCATTTTCTCTACATTCACTCGTTGAGATTTGGCATTTCTCTCTTCTTGCACTACTTTTGCATTTTGTATTTAACCAATAGCAATGGAAGAGAATTTCGACATACGCCGACAGCAACTCGGAGGCAAGGACAAGGACTTCGAGGTGGCGCTGCGTCCGCTCCGCTTCGAGGACTTCTCGGGACAGGACAAGGTGGTGGACAACCTGCGCATCTTTGTCAAGGCGGCCCGTCTGCGTGCCGAGGCGCTAGACCATGTGCTGCTGCATGGTCCTCCCGGATTGGGTAAGACGACGCTGAGCAACATCATCGCCAATGAGCTGGGCGTGGGATTCAAGATCACCTCGGGTCCCGTGCTCGACAAGCCGGGCGACCTGGCTGGCCTGCTCACCTCGCTCGAGCCGAACGATGTGCTGTTCATCGACGAGATACACCGCCTCTCGCCCGTGGTGGAGGAGTACCTCTACTCGGCCATGGAGGACTACCGCATCGACATCATGATCGACAAGGGTCCCTCGGCACGTAGCATACAGATAGACCTCAACCCCTTCACGCTCGTGGGTGCTACCACACGTAGCGGTATGCTCACGGCACCGCTGCGCGCCCGCTTCGGCATCAACATGCACCTGGAGTACTACGACAACGATGTGCTCACACGTATCATCGCCCGCTCGGCCGATATCCTCGGTGTACCGTGCGACTATGAGGCGGCCAACGAGATTGCCCGTCGCAGCCGTGGCACGCCTCGTATTGCCAATGCGCTGCTGCGTCGTGTGCGCGACTTTGCCCAGGTGAAGGGCACGGGCGACATCGACCTGGAGATAGCACGCTATGCGCTCGAAGCGCTCAACATCGACCGCTACGGACTGGACGAGATTGACAACAAGATCCTCTGCACCATCATCGACAAGTTTGGCGGTGGTCCCGTAGGCCTTGGCACCATCGCCACAGCCATCGGTGAGGACCCTGGCACGCTGGAGGAGGTGTACGAGCCGTTCCTCATCAAGGAGGGATTCCTCAAGCGCACGCCCCGAGGGCGAGAGGTCACGGAGCTGGCCTACAAGCACCTGGGCAAGAGCGTGTATCAAAACATACGCGGATTATTTGATTAACCAATAACTCTAAAAATTATGAACAAGGTATCGGAAAACCCTTCAAAAAACCGAACAAACAGACAAATCAACAATCACACGGCACTGATGATCGTGACTGCGTTGTTCGTAACCTCTTACTTAGTATCTAACGTCATGGCCGTGAAGGTCATCAGCCTCTTCGGGCTGTTCTACTTCGATGCGGGCACCATCGTGTTCCCCTTTGCCTATATGCTGGGCGATGTGCTCACCGAGATATGGGGCTACCGCACGGCACGCAAGGTCATCTGGCTCACCTTCCTATGCAACATCATCATGGTGGTGTGTACACAGATCGGTGTGTGGCTGCCCTCGCCCGACTATCTGGACGAGACGGCCCGAGCCTATAACCATATCTTCAACTGCGTGCCGCGTATCGTAGTGGCCTCGCTCACAGGATTTCTCTTGGGCGAACTCTCTAACGCCTGGCTCATGGAGAAGATTAAGGAGCGCACCAAGGGCAAACGCCTCTGGGTACGCACCATAGGCAGTTCGGCCGTGGCATACCTCTTCGACAGTCTGCCCTTCGTGCTCATCGCCTTCCTCGGCGTGGTATCGACTCACGCCCTATTGTTGATGATTGCCTTCCAATATGGAGCCAAACTGCTCATCGAGGCTATCTTCGGCACACCATTGGCCTACGCAGCCGTGCACGCTATCCGCAAGTATGTAAAACATTAGAAGATGGATCGGTATTCCCTCATTCACACCAAGATGCCTCGCGAGTTTGTACTGCTGCAAGGCACGGGTTGCCGTTGGGGCAAGTGCACCTTCTGCGACTACCATAGCGACACGAGCGATAATCCCTTTGCCGTGAACGAGTCCATACTGCGCCAAGTGACAGGACAGTATGGCGTGCTCGACATCATCAACTCGGGATCGGCTATGGAGCTGGACGAACAGACCATCGGCCTCATCCGCGAGGTGGTGCATGAGAAGCATATCCACACGCTATGGTTTGAGGCACACTACATGTACCGCAAGAAATTGGCAGACTTTGCCCGATTGTTTGCCCCCGCCAAAGTGAAGTTCCGCTGTGGCGTAGAGACCTTCTCGCCCACCCTACGGGACAGTTGGAAGAAGGGTATACCCACCGATGTCACCGCCGAGGATGTAGCCCAGTATTTCCAAGGTGTATGCCTACTGTGCTGCACTGAGGGCGAGAGCCGCGAGCATATCCTCACCGACATTGCCCTGGCACGCCAGCACTTCGAGTACTTCAGCGTGAATGTGTTCTGCAACAACTCTACTCCCGTACGGCAGGACGAGGCCCTGGCACAATGGTTTGCTACGGAGGTATACCCACAAATAAAAGAGGACCCCAAGATTGAGGTCCTCATGGAAAATACCGACTTGGGCGTGGGTTAACTCCCCCACTCCATCAAAGATTTCACATCATAAGGGATGGTCCTCGTGGAAGGCACGCATGCGCTCTTCCATCACAGGATACAACTCCTCTCTCATGCGCGAGGTGCAGGCACGTACGCCCTGCTGCTCGCTGCCCGTAGTAGAGAGTGAGATGCTGCTCACACCATAGTAGAGGAGTTCGGTGAGGAGTTCGCCTCCCGTCATGTTGCCATAGCCGATGGTGAAGAAGAAGCCATCGCCCACGGGCTGCGTGGCATCGTAGTCGTAGACGATATGGAAGCCATTGTCGGTAAAGATTTTCTTCATCTTCTCGGCACGGATGGCATACTCGCGCGTGTCGTCTACAAAGTTGATGGTCCCCTCGGTAGAGAGGCGCAGCATCTCGGCATAGGCATACTGCGTGGAGGCCGTACAGCCCGAAGTAATCATGTAGAGGATGGAGGCCACGAGGGTCTGACCGAAGACTCCAGCATCGTGGTAACGCTCGGCAAGCGCGGGATAGTGCTTCTCGAAGAGTTTGTCGCTGATGCAGAGGAGCGCCATGCGCTGACCGGCATAACTGAATATCTTCGATGACGAGAGCATGAGGATGTAGTTGTCGGTATAGCGGGCCACAGTGGGTGCAAAGGGCGGCACGAAGGGATGACCGAGGTCGTGGCGGAAGTCCATACAGAAGTAGGCCAAGTCCTCCATCACGATGACATCATGCTTGGTAGCCAAGCGACCAATGATGGCCAGCTCCTCCTCTTCGAGGCATATCCATGCGGGATTATTGGGGTTGGAATAGATGATGGCGGCAATGTCACCCTTGGCGAGCAGGCCCTCCATCCTTTCCTCCAAGGCAGCACCTCGGTAGTTGTAGATGTCAAACTCCACCCACTCGGCACCAATGATGCGCAACTGCGCCTTCTGTATGGGAAAGCCTGGGTCGATGAAGAGCACCTTGTTCATGCCCGGGATACGCTGCGTACAGGCAATGAACGAGCCGTACGAGCCTGCCACACTACCCACCGTAGGCACACAAGAGCGAGGGGTAACGTCAACATCGAGGAATGCCTTGACAAAGCGCGATGCAGCCACCTTGAGTTCGG
>JAZOPX010000040.1:0-11371 GCA_045655845.1 Bacteroidaceae bacterium | reverse complement strand
ACCCAACTGAACGTGCAAGCCGACTCGCTATGCTATAGCCCTACGAACATCGCCGGCAAGCTCACTCGAATAACATTCAAGGAGTCGCACGGCATCAATCTACAAGAGGGCACCATCTCCTTCGCATGGAGCGACGGCACGGTGAGCCTCCCCTCCTTCGTGCTGCGCACGGGTCACTCCACACTTCAAGGACACCTTCACACGCTAAGCTACGGGACCGCAGACACCACCCTGTACGGCGATGCCCACCTCAGCCTCGGATATGCCGACGCATACCTCCTGGCCCGGAGGATAGGAGGCCCAGCACAGGAGCTGTCCAGCCTATACCCCACCGAGACATTGAGTGCCTCCTTGGCACTGGACGGCACGATGCGCCACCTCCGTCTGACCCGATGCGCCATCTCTCTACCCACCGCCTTCGACATCAGTCTCAGCGGTGCGGTACATGACATCGCGACCCCACAGCAGTGCGTGGCCCGATGCCATGTCGAAGCCAGGACATACGACCTCGACTTCCTCACCGCCCTTGCCGACAGTACGTCAAGGAGTCACATCCGCATCCCACGAGACATGACCTTACGAGGCAACATCAGCTATGCCCCAGACACACTGCATGCCAGCTGCTCACTCGCCATCGACACGGGTACAGCCACCCTCGAGGCGGGCTACCGCCCCACGAGCAAAGCGTATGAGCTGCTCGTCGAGACCGACTCGCTCGACCTGCAGCAGTTCATTCCCCATGAGGAGTTTGGCCCGATAACCCTGCATACCCACCTGCTAGGAAGCGGTACCGACTACCGGCACAGGGAGACCTCCCTCCAGGCCTCATTACACCTACACACGATGCAGTGGAGGGGACTGTCCCTCTCCAACACCTCAGTCCGAGCCTCCCTCACCGATGGAGAGCTACAAGCACAGGTCCGATGCGACGACCCGCTGATGCAGTGGCACCTGACCACAGACATCGAGCACTCCCCCACCAACACCAAGGCACACGTCGACGCACAGATCGACCACCTCGACCTACAGGCTCTGCAGATTGCAGATACCGGCATACGGCCCGCCCTGCGGTGTAGGGCCACGCTCAGCGTCGACTCGGGAGCCATCTACACATTGCGTGCCCGCTTCACCGACATGGTACTGAGCACCACCACCCAACGATTGGAGCCGCGACCGCTCGAGCTACAAGCCTTCCTGACTCCCGACACCGCCCTACTGAGCATCGACTCGGGCGACCTGACCCTGATGGCCAGTGCCCACACCGAGGGGCTGCCTTGGGAGCAGGACATCTCTTTCGTCCCTTCCAGGAGTCTCCCCACCAGCTACCTCACCGACCTGCGGGCCACGCTGTCGGCCAGGAACGACAACCCCGTGAGCAACTACCTCTCCTTGATGGGCATAACATTCCGCTCACTGCATGCCACCATGAACGTACGCGAAGGAGGCATCTCGAGCCACCTCGCCCTCGACGGCATTGCTGCCAAGGGCTTCACCACAGAGAGCCTCAGCCTTGGCGCACGCTACGATGGCGACACGCTACGCGCCCACCTACAGAGCGCGATGATAGCATGGAGCACTCCACAGATGCACCTCCAGGGCAAGGCCAGTGCCACCCTCATGTCGTGCGGCACCTTCCATCCCGACAGTCTGAAAGGCCTGTTCATGCTATCCTCCGTGCAGTATGCCCTGCCCGCATACAGTCTGCAGCTCCATACGAACGACACCCTTCGCCTCCCCCTCTCGCGCGGTGTGCTGACTCTCTCTGCCCTCCCCCTCTACACCACAGACAGACAGCCCCTAATGCTCGACGGGCACATCCTGCTCCTGGGAGGTCCCCCTGCCGCCAGCCTACGCCTGACAGCACGCGACGTCCATCTGCTACAGACGCAGCCCACACGCGAAGCCCTCCTTCATGGCAGGGCCCTGGTGAGTGGCACCGTCATGCTGGACGGCCCCTTCCGTGCGCTGTCCATCACGGGCAACCTGCGCATAAACTCAGGCTCATCCCTACACTACATCTACAAGGATGCCATCCTCACGGCCAACAACCAATTGGACCGTGTAGTCACATTCACGAACTTCGCTGCCGACACCACCTCCCTGCCGAAGAGGAGGGTAGCGACCAACAACCTCACCCTGGACCTCACCATAGCCATCGACCCCTCTGCCCAGCTGGAGGTGTCGCTCGGAGCAAGCCGGCAGAACGACGTGTCGCTACAGGGTGGAGGCACGCTTAACCTCCAATACATCCCCGCTACCGGGTTTCGCCTATCGGGCAGGTACACCATCGAAGCGGGCCAACTGAACATGAACATACCGCTCCTGCACGTAAGCAACATGACCATCATCTCGGGCAGCATGGTCACCTGGTCGGGGAGTCTGCAGAATCCCCTGTTCAACATCCACGCCGAGGAGCGCATGCGGGCCTCTGTCACCCTCGATGGCAGCCCTCAATCGGTACTCTTCGTCACGGGCATCTCGCTCACCGACACGATGGACAAGCTAAACGTGCAGTTCACCCTCTCGGCTCCAGAGAACGCAGCGATGCAAAACACGCTGGCCACCCTGTCACCCGAGGAGCGCGGCAAGCTCTCCATCGCTCTGCTCACCACAGGATTATATCTTGGCGAGGGAGGCACGGGCAACCTCATGAACACGGCCCTCATGGGCATCCTGCAGTCGCAGATCGACAACATCTCGCGCGACGCATTCCGCACGGTAGACGTGAGCGTGGGCATCGAGCCCCTACCCGACGGTGTCAGTGGGGTGAGCACACGCACCGACTACTCGTTCAGCATAGCCAAGCGGCTGTGGAACAATCGCATACGCATCATCATCGGAGGCAGCGTGACCACCACCAACGAGCGCATCGAGGAGGATGCCGTCATCGACAACATCAGTATCGAATGGCGCATCAGCCCCGTCGGCAACCAATACCTACGCTTCTTCTACGACAAGAACTACGAGAGCATCCTCGAAGGCGAGATCCGCGAGACTGGCATTGGATATGCCTATAGGAGAAGCTTTTGAGAGGGAAGAGGGAAGAGGGAAGAGGGAAAAAGGGACGTATTAGAAGTAAAAAGTTATGAATGAGAATATGAACCTATTCATTAAGCATTAATCATCATCGTCATGAGCAAGTACTTTCATCTCTCATCTTTCCACTTTCAACTTCTCATCATGCTTGGCACAATGACGACCTCCTGCTCCACCGTGCGCCATCTCCCTCCCGACGAATTGCTTTACACCGGCACGCGGTCCATCACCGTGACAGATACCCTCCCATCCCCACTACACGACCAGGCCATAGGTGAGGCCAAGGTAGCCTTCGTGTCACCCCCCAACAATGCCCTGTTCGGCAGCTCGCGCTACCGCACCCCATTCCCCTTGGGGCTATGGGCCTACAATGCCTTCGTGGGAGATAGTACGGGACTACGCCATTGGCTCTTCCGGACCTTCGCCACACAGCCCATCTACATCTCCACGGTAAACCCCGCCTTTCGCGCCGAGGTAGCAGAGAACACCCTGCACAATTACGGCTACTTCGATAGCCGCGTAGGCTACAGCGTAGACACCCTCGCCGGCAGCCGCAAGGCCAAGCTCTCCTACACCCTATACCTCGGAGAGGCGTGGCGCTACGGCAAGGTCGAATACCTCGGCTTCTCCCCCGCCATGAACAGGCTCATCCACTCCTCATGGTCTGAGCGCCTGCTGCGCGAAGGCGAGCAGTTGAGCTACACCGCGCTCAGCGGTGAGCGCAACCGCCTCTTCATGCTCTTCCGCGAACAGGGCTACTACTACTTTCGTCCCGAGATGATTGTCCTCCTTGCCGACACCACCCGGAGCAGCGGCGTTGCCGATCTGCTTATCACCCCCGCTGCCGACCTGCCCGCTCATGCCACCAAGCCGTGGCATATAGGCCACACCTATCTCTCCATACGCCACACGCCCAATGAGCAGCTGACCGACACCTTCACCTGTGGCTCCACCAGCTACCTCTACAGAGGGCGTCACGTCCCTATCCGTCAAGCCCTCCTGGCCTCACGGATCAACTACCGCCATGGAGACCTCTACTCGCCCACCACTCAGAACACCACACAGCGCGACCTCAACCGCCTTGGCATACTGAATGGAGTGAGCATCAGCTATACACCGCGCGACAGCACCTACCACACCGACACGCTCGACGTATACATCAACACGTTGCTCGAGCCACCCCACGACCTCTCCTTCGAGGCAAACCTCACCGGCAAGAGCAACGACCAGGTGGGTCCAGCCCTTGTAGCGTCACTGGCCCGCAAGAACCTGCTGCGCATGGCTGAGGTCATACAGCTACGGCTGAAAGGCTCCTACGAGTGGCAGACCAATCCCCGCCTGCGCGACGCAAGCGCTGCCGGGCCACGTGGAGCCAACTCCTTCGAGCTGGACGCCGACCTCTCCATGTCTGTTCCCCAGCTGCTCTTTCCCGGCGGCTACGATTACCCCTACGAACGTCCCGTATCGACCACCTCGCGCCTCTATGTCAACTGGCTCCACCGTGGCGGTTTCTTCCGTCTGCTTGCCTTTGGCGGCAACCTCACCTACGCCTTCTCCACATCAGATGCCCTCACCCATAGCATCACCCCCTTCTCCCTCACGTTCAACACGCTGGAGCACACCACCCAGAGGTTCGACTCCATCATGACGGCCAACCCCGCCATCGGACTCTCTTTTCGCGACCAGTTCGTCCCCTCAGCATCCTACACCCTCACCTACAACGAGGTCAATATCCCCCATGCCCCACGTCATCCCTCGCGCCTCACCTTCACCTTCGTCTCGGCCGGAGCCCTCACCTCGCTCATCTATGCCTGCACGGGACATCCCTTCAGCGAAAAGGGCAAATCGCTCTTGAGCACCCCCTACGCCCAGTTCGCCAAAGGCTCTGTCGAGGCCTGCCGCTACTATCGCCTTAGCCCGCGCCACACACTCGCCACGCGCCTCACCGCAGGCCTCCTCTACGCCTACGGCAACAGCACGACAGCTCCCTTCAGCGAGCAGTTCAATGTGGGTGGTGCGAACGACCTCCGCGCCTTTCCTCTCCGTGGTGTCGGCCCCGGCAGCTACCACGACACAGGACGCTATGCCTACATAGACCACACGGGCGACATCAAGCTGGAGGCCAATGTCGAATGGCGATTCCCCCTCGCAGGGCAGTTAGATGGTGCCCTCTTCGTCGATGCAGGCAACGTATGGACACTACGCGACGACACCTCGCGCCCGGGCGGCCAACTCCGTCTGAAGACCTTTGCCCGCGACATCGCCCTCGGCACAGGCTTGGGGCTCCGCTACAACCTACGCCTACTCCTGCTCCGCTGCGACGTAGGTATCCCTCTGCATATCCCCTACGACACGGGACAACGCGGCTACTACAATATCCCTCACTTCACCCGCTCCCTCTGCTTCCACTTTGGCGTGGGCTATCCGTTCTGAGAGCGATGAGCCTTTGAAAGTTGAAAGATGAAAGATGAAAGATGAAAGTTGCGAGTGAGCGAGTGGGCGGAAATTCATTTACGCACAAAACGAGCGTAGCAACTTCGACGAAGTCAAAGATGAACCTTTAGGTCGACGAAGTCAAAGTTGCGAGTGAGCGATGAGCGAAGGCCGAATGCATACACCCCGGAGGCCTGCACTAGCGCAGCGACTTGCCGATTCGTGCGATTCGTGTTCAAAAAAACAAATCATCCGCCTGTAATATATTATTAGACCACTAATCTCACGGATTACACGAATATTCTTTCTCACAGAGTGATTATTCGCCCACGGATTTACACGGATTTGCACGGATACACGCATCACTACGCTCGCGTGGTCGGCAACGGCCGAACCTTTAGGTCGCTGGCCGAGGGCGGTAGCCATATCGAGGGAAAAGCAATGCATACATCCCGGAGGCCAGCACTAGCGCAGCGCGTGCAAAGATCCGTGTAAATCCGTGCAAATCTGTGGGAGAAAAATAAACTACCCGCAAAAGGATATGTATTATCGCTCACAACCCACAGCTCACAACTCACCGCCCACTCGTTCACTCGCAACTTTCATCTTTCATCTTTCATCTTTCAACTCTCAAAGGCTCACAGCTCATAACCCACCGCCCACATCAAATCCAAGTTTTATTCATAAATTTACTTAAACCGTTCGTTTGTATGCGTTCTTTTTTGTACCTTTACGGATTGAACGTGGGCTGTTGGCCTTCGACAGCGACAACCAGCCCGAGCGGCGCGCATGGCGTGCCCCAAGTAAAGACAACAAAAAAGAAACATATATAATGACTTACAAATGGAATCATCAACCTCCTACCCAGCAAGACTGCATAGACGCTGAGGCACTATCCGAGGAGATAGGCATCAGTCCCGTGCTGTGCCGTCTGTTGCACAAGAGGGGCATACACACCGCTGCCGAGGCGAAGAAATTCTTCCGTCCCAGCCTGCTCGACCTGCATGACCCCTTCCTGATGGATGGTATGGAGGCCGCCGTGGCGCGCATCAACAAAGCCCTCGGCCGCAAGGAGCGCATACTCGTCTATGGCGACTATGACGTGGACGGCACCACGGCCGTGGCGCTGGTATACCGCTTCCTGCAACAGTTTACCACCAACATCGCCTACTACATCCCCGACCGCGACAACGACGGTTACGGCGTATCGTTCAAGGGGGTCGACTATGCCAAGGCATCGGGTGTGGGGCTCGTCATCGTGCTCGACTGCGGTGTGAAGGCGGTTAACGAGATTGCCTATGCCAAGACATTGGGCATCGACTTCATCGTGTGCGACCACCACGTGCAGGACGAGGTGCTACCTCCTGCGGTGGCCATACTCAACCCCAAGCTACACGGGTCAAGCTACCCCTACCCCCACCTCTCGGGATGTGGCGTAGGGTTCAAGCTCATGCAAGCCTTTGCCAAGGACAACGACATCGAGTTCAGCCAGCTCATCCCCTACCTCGACCTCGTGGCGGTGAGCATCGCCTCCGACATCGTGCCCATCATGGGCGAAAACCGCATATTGGCCTACCACGGACTGCGACAGATCAACAACAATCCCAGCACAGGGCTCAAGGCCATCATCGAGGTGTGTGGTCTGAAGGACAAGGAGATCAAGCTGGGCGACATCATCTTCAAGATTGGGCCGCGCATCAATGCCTCAGGACGCATACAGACGGGCCAGGAGGCCGTCGACCTGCTCACCGAGAAGGACTACCGCAAGGCGCTTACCATGGCCGGTCAGATCAACGAGTACAACGAGGCACGCAAGGACCTCGACAAGAGCATGACCGAGGAGGCCAACCGCATCGTCGACAACCTCGAGGACCTGGCCGACAAGCGCAGTATCGTGCTCTACAACGAAGACTGGCACCGTGGCGTCATCGGCATCGTGGCATCACGCCTCACCGAGCTCTTCTACCGCCCGTCGGTGGTGCTCACCAAGACCAACGACATCGCCACGGGATCGGCACGTTCGGTAGCCGACTTTGACGTCTACAAGGCCATCGAGAGCTGTCGCGACCTGTTGGAAAACTTCGGCGGACACCCCTACGCCGCCGGCCTCTCGCTCAAGGTGGAGCACATCGAGGAGTTCACCCGCCGCTTCGAGGAGTACGTAGCCGAGAACATACAGCCCACCCAGACCGAGGCCAACATCTACATCGACGAGGAGCTGGCCTTCAAGGATATCAGCATCAAGCTCTTCAACGACCTCAAGCGCTTCGAGCCCTTTGGCCCCGACAACCAGAGACCCATCTTCTGCACACGCCACGTCTACGACTTCGGCACCAGCCGTGTGGTGGGCCGCAATCAGGAGCACATCAAGCTGGAGCTGGTAGACAACAAGAGCAACAACGTCATCAATGGCATCGCCTTCGGACAGAGCTCACAGGCACGCTACATCAAGTCCAAGCAGGCTTTCGATATCTGCTACACCATCGAGGAGAACACCCACAAGCGTGGCGAGGTACAGCTCTTCATCGAGAGCATAAGACCCTATACCGACGAGGAGTGAACTACGTAGAGGTACTGCGCCAATACTTCGGCTACGACACGTTCCGTAGCATACAGGAAGACATCATCCGCAGCATCGGCAGCGGACGCGACACCCTCGGCCTCATGCCCACGGGCGGCGGCAAGAGCATCACCTTTCAGGTGCCCGCCCTCGCCATGGAGGGCGTGTGTATCGTGGTCACCCCCCTCATCGCCCTCATGAAAGACCAGGTAGCCAAGCTCCGCGAGCGCGGCAGCAAGGCCACGGCCGTATACTCGGGCATGAGCCGCGACAACATCGTGGCCGCGCTCGACAACTGCATCCTCGGCGGCTACAAGTTTCTCTACGTCACGCCCGAGCGCCTCTCCTCCGACATCTTCCTCACCAAGCTGCGCCGCATGGAGGTGAGCTTCATCACCGTCGACGAGAGCCACTGCATCTCGCAGTGGGGCTACGACTTCCGCCCCTCCTACCTCGCCATTGCCGACATCCGCAAGCAGCTCCCCGACATCCCCATCCTCGCCCTCACCGCCACAGCCACTCCCGAGGTGGTCGACGACATACAGGAGCGCCTCCTGTTCCGTGCGAAGAACGTGTTTCGCATGAGCTTCGAGCGTAAGAACCTCAACTACATCGTGCGCTCCACCGAGAACAAGGAAGCCGAACTCCTCCACATCCTCACCCGCGTAGAGGGCTCGGCCATCGTCTACGTGCGCAACCGCGACAAGACCCGCGAGATAGCCAAGCTGCTCGTCGAGCACGGCATCAGCGCCTCCTTCTACCACGCCGGCCTCGACACCCGCGACAAGGACAAGCGCCAGCAGCAGTGGACCGAGGACACCATACGCGTCATCGTGGCCACCAATGCCTTTGGCATGAGTATCGATAGGTCCGATGTGCGCATCGTCATCCACTATGAGATGCCCGATTCCCCCGAGGCCTACTACCAGGAGGCCGGCCGTGCCGGTCGCGATGGACTCACCGCCTATGCCGTACTGCTCTATTCGCCCGATGACAAGCGCAAGCTCTCGCGCCGCATATCCGACAATTTCCCCGACAAGGAGTTTATCAGCAGCGTATACGAGCGCCTCGGCTACTACTATCAGATGGCCGTGGGCGATGGTATGGGATGCCGTTACGACTTCTCGTTAGAGGACTTTTGCCGTGCCTACCACCTGCCCCTTGTGCAGACCGAGAGTGCCCTGCGCCTACTCACCCAAGCGGGATACATCCGCTACGAGGAGGAAGAGGAGCACACCTCACGCCTCCGCTTCACCATCCAACGCGACGAGCTGTATCGTCGTTACGACATCAGCGACACCTCCGACCAGATCATCCGCACCCTGCTGCGCCTCTATAGCGGTGTGTTCAGCGACTATGTCTTTATCGACGAGAAGCAGATCAGCGAAGTGAGCGGCATTGCCCTCGAGCCTCTCTACGAGTCCCTGCTAGGTCTGAGCCGCACACGCGTGGTACACTATGTTCCCCGCCGCACCTGCCCCTCGGTCACTTTCACCCAAAAGCGCATCGACACTCCCCGTGTGATCATCCCCCCTGCCGTGTACGAAGAGCGCAAGGAGAAGTACACCCTCCGTATCGAGGCCATGAAGGAGTATGCCCTATCCGCCACCCAATGCCGCAGCCGAATGCTGCTGCGCTACTTTGGCGAGCGCAATGCCCTACCCTGCCAGCAGTGCGACAACTGCCGCGCACAGCGAGACGCCACCTTCCCCGAGACCCTCTACCAAGCCTATCTCGACATGGTGGTCGAACTCCTGGGCGACAACGAATCTCACCCCGTAGAGGAGCTCCACACCCTACGCATCCCCACCGAGCACCTGCGCCCCTTCCTCACCCGCATCGTCAGCGAAGAACGCTTCGTCCTGTGCGACGGGATGATAAAGCGGAGATAGGAGGCACATTCAATATTGTATCCTGAAGTAATTCAATAGACCCTTGTAATGGTCCTGCGCCGTCAGGCAAGTATCCATCAGATAGCCTTTGATGTGTGGCCAGTGCTGCAAGCCACGGTAATAAAACATCTTCAGTTCATCGGTGATGATAAACGGCACATGCCCACTTGCCAAGCACTCCTTGAACATCAATAGCCTTCCCACACGCCCATTCCCATCCTGGAAAGGATGTATACACTCAAAGCGATGATGCAAATCGAGGATATCCTCGAAAGTCTTGTCACTCTTGGCATTGTATTCCTTCAATAGGGCTTGCATTTCGCGATGCACTTCTTCGGGAGGTGTCGTTTCGCGACCTCCCACCTCATTAGGCAGACGCTTATATTCTCCCACGGCAAACCAGTCGCGTCGACTGTCCGAAGTGCCACTCTTCAGCACCTGATGTAGCTCCTTGATGAAAGCCTCGGAAAGATTCTCTTCGGCCCGGTCAATAATGAGGTCGATGCAACGGAAGTGATTGCTGGTCTCGATAACATCGTCCACATTAACGCTCTCCGCCGTAATGCCTATCGTATTCGTCTCAAAGATATAGCGTGTCTGATCATGTGTAAGGCGACTGCCCTCCATATGGTTTGAGTTGTAGGTGAGTTCAATCTGTGTGCGGTGGTATATTGAGCCCGTCAAGCGAAGCCGTTTCTGCTCGCGCAACACGCTGAGCAGGGGCAGTTCTTTCTTTTTCCCTCGACAAGGCAGCACAGCATCAATAGGAATATTCCATGTCTTTCCCGTAAGAAAAGCACCTACAATCTTCCCCGTAGCACAATAGTTGCGCACCGTACGCTCCGAAACGCCATGTTGCTGAGCAAAGGCTGATACTGACAAATACTCCATAAAAGTTCCTCCTATCGGCAAGTTTCTACTGATTTAACACCACAAAAGTACTATTTCTTGCCGATATCGGCAAGAAATGCGCTTTTTATTTCTAAAAGAGAGACTATTTACTGGCTAGAGGAAACGAAACGCAAGGAAATCCTGTACAAGTTTTTTTGTGGCATATTGATAGGCGAATGCCATGTTTTGCTTACACGCCTAAGAAATCGGAAGTATGAACTTTTAAAACTCAAAAACTTATTAACTCAAAAACTCACTTTCCGCTTACTTCCTGATTTTTCCTAATCGCCCGTGGCTGCGTTCTTTTCGTTCTTCTTGGGGATAGGGCGGGAAGATTGTAGAAATGAAGCGGTATCCTATGATATTTTTTGTCTTTTATAGAATTTAAAGACAAAAAGTTGTTGATATTGATAAGTTATAGTACCTTCGCTATTGGATATAAAAAAACCCGGATTCATCACCAGCATCTGAAAAACTGGGAGAGGAACGCCCGGGACTGCACGGCAAAGGTACAATATTTATGGAATATAACAAACAATTCTTCGAAAAAGTTTTCTCA
>JAZOPX010000039.1:0-31333 GCA_045655845.1 Bacteroidaceae bacterium | reverse complement strand
AGTACCCCCGATGAGAATCGAACTCATATCTCACCCTTAGGAGGGGCGCGTTCTATCCATTGAACTACAAGGGCGCCTGAAAAATCGGGTGCGAAATTACTGCTTTTTTTTCATTTATCGAAGATAATGCCCATTTAGTTGCATTCCAGAGGCTGATTATTTCGCTTTGGGGGTGCATTTATGCATTCAAAGGGGATGTTTTTGAAGTTCCCCTCCTCGGGCCGACGCGAAAGAGCGTCGGTTGCGACGAAGAGAGGTTTATCTCTCCCGAGGAGTCTCGCCTGCGAGTCTTTGGCAGGGGGAGGCTTCCTTCTTTTACGATATCGACGACCAGTTCACATTGGTCTTGCGCAGACGTTCGAGTTGCTGCCAGAAGAGCGCGTTCTCGGGGCGCGAGCCGTCGGGATCCTCGTCGGTAATGCGCTCGGCAATGCTGCGCACGTGACCGAGGAGTTGTCCATCACGGGCAATATTGGCAATCTTCAGATCGAAGGCAATGCCGCTCTGCTGCGTACCCTCGAGGTCGCCCGGGCCGCGCAGTTTGAGGTCGGCCTCGGCAATCTCGAAGCCGTCGTTGGTGCGCACCATGATCTCGAGGCGCTTCTTGCTCTCTTCGGAGAGTTTCACTGAGGTCACGAGGATGCAGTATGACTGGTCGGCACCACGGCCTACCCTACCACGCAACTGATGCAGTTGCGAGAGGCCGAAGCGCTCGGCATTCTCGACGACCATCACCGAGGCGTTGGGCACGTTCACACCCACCTCGATAACCGTGGTGGCCACCATGATCTGCGTCTCACGACGAAGGAAGCGCTGCATCTCGGCATCCTTCTCGGCAGGCTTCATCTTGCCGTGCACCATGCTCACCGCACAGTGGGGGAAGGCTTCGCACACCTGCGCATAGCCCTCCTCGAGGTTCTTGAGGTCTATCTTCTCGCTCTCCTTGATGAGCGGATACACCACATACACCTGTCTACCCTGCGCTATCTGCCCTGCCATGAACTGGTAGAGTTGTGCCTGGCGGTTGCCAAACTGGTGGATGGTCTGTATGGGTTTGCGTCCCGGGGGAAGTTCATCGATGACACTCACGTCGAGGTCTCCATAGAGCGTCATGGCCAAGGTACGAGGGATGGGCGTGGCCGTCATCACCAGCACATGGGGCGAGAAGGTGTTCTTCGTCCATAATTTGGCACGCTGTGCCACTCCGAAGCGGTGCTGTTCGTCGATGACCACAAAGCCCAAGGCCGAGAAGGCCACCGTGTCTTCGAGCACGGCATGGGTACCCACAAGCAGGTGTATGTCGCCCGTGAGCAATCCGTCGAGTATCTCCTTGCGTTTCTTGCCCTTGACACTACCGGTAAGCAGAGCCACACGCACGGGGAGCCCGTCGAGCATTTTGGAGAGCGTAGCATAGTGCTGTTCGGCCAATATCTCCGTGGGCGCCATGATACACGCCTGATACCCATTGCCAATGGCGATGAGCGAGGTCATCAGTGCCACGAGGGTCTTACCACTGCCCACGTCGCCCTGTAGGAGGCGGTTCATCTGCCGACCGCTGTTCATATCGTGCCGCATCTCGCGGATAACCCGCTTCTGCGCTCCCGTGAGTTCGAAGGGCAGTTTCTTGGCATAGAACTCGTTGAACAGTTCGCCCACCTTCGCAAAGCATAGTCCGCGACACTTGCGCCGGCGGTCCTTGCTGTAGCGCAGGATGCTGAGTTGTACGTAGAAGAGTTCCTCAAACTTCAACCGATACTGCGCCCTACGCAACACTTCGGGATCTTTGGGAAAGTGGAGCGTATGCAACGCCTCGTCCAGAGACATCAGGTGATGCTCGCGCACAAAGGACTCGGGCATAGTCTCAGCAACTGGGGTACGCTCAAGCAGCGCGAAGAGATTGCCCACGAGTTTCTGCAAGGCATTGCTGTTGAGCCCGCTACGCTTCATGCGCTCGGTCGTATTATAATAGGGTTGGAGTCCCATCGACGAGAGCGACAACTCCGAAGCCTTGTCAATGTCGGGGTGCGCCACGTTGATGCGGTCACCAAACATCGTAGGCTTACCGAACACGATGTACTCCACACCCACGGGGTAGTTCTTGGGGATAAACTTCGCCCCATTGAACCACACGAGGTCTATCACCCCAGTGCCATCCGAGAAGTGGGCCACGAGCCTCATCTTGCGGCCTGTGCCGTTGGTCTCGTAGCGCAGAATCCTGCCCTTGAGTTGGATGTAGGGCATGTTGCCGTCAATCTCGTGGATGTAGTAGAGGCGACTGCGGTCGACATACTTATAGGGAAAGTTGTACAGCAGGTCGTGCATCGAACTGATGCCCAATTCCTTTGCCAGCAGTGCAGCCCGCTGTGGGCCTACACCTTGCAGATACTGTATGTCGCGTGTCGTAATGTCGTACATAACTTATCGAAGACAAAAGTACGACAAAACCCTCGAATATACAAGTGCTTGCTCATTTGCTCGTTTTGTAGCGACTTTGCCTCACTAAACCCATTCACATGAGAACATTCAAGACCATACTACTGATATTATTCCTGCTTGCGCCCTCGCAGGCAGCGCTACTGAGTAGAAGGTGTGCTTCTGACGTCAGGCTATTCCCTCGGCATCCCAAAGCCCACCAAATACAAAACGCGCTAACTAGCGAGGAACACATCGTTAGTTAGCGAGGTCTGGCGCGCTAGTTAGCGAGGAACGACGCGCTAGTTAGCGAGGCGTCAGCATTCTCTTACGAAATCGAGCATCTCGAAGATCTCTTCCTTCGTGGCAGTACGGTCGATACGGATGTCTCCAATGTCACCGAGCAAGGTGAAACGTATCTCCGCACCACGATTCTTCTTATCATGCTGCATGAGAGCAAAGAGTTCGTCATAGTCCTTACAGGTGAAGGCAAAGGTCCCATACACCTCCTTGATAAGAGCGATGGTCTGGCGCAACTTGTCGGCAGGAAAGCCCTCACGAAGATGCGAAAGGTAGAGTTCGCCTATCAAGCCCCACGCCACAGCGTAGCCATGAAGGACAGGAGTGCCGCGACGCATGGCCAAGGTCTCAAAGGCATGGCCCAAGGTATGCCCCAGGTTGAGCGCCTTGCGGATATGCTTCTCCGTGGGGTCTTGTTCCACGATATCCTCCTTGGTGCGAATGGACTCCATGATAAGAGGCTGCAGGGCATCGAGGTCGGGACGGTCGAGGTCATAGCGCATGAGGCGCGCCCAATGCTCCTCGGTGCTGATGAGCCCGTGCTTGAGCATCTCGGCAAAGCCGGAGGCGAGATTCTGCGCATCGAGCGTCTGCAAGAACTTCGCCGACACCACCACAGCCTCGGCAGGATAGAATGCTCCCACCTCGTTCTTCAGCGAGTGGAGGTTGATGCCCGTCTTGCCGCCCACGGCCGCATCGACCATAGCCAGTAGCGTCGTAGGCACATTCACACAGGAGATACCACGTTTGAAGGTGGCGGCAGCAAAACCACCGAGGTCGGTCACCATGCCTCCACCCACATTGATGAGCAGCGAGTGGCGTGTGGCATCGTGCGAGGACAATTCATCCCACACATGACACAAAGAGTCGACATGCTTATTGTCATCGCCAGCAGGAATAGTGATAAGGTATGCCTTACCCACGGCCTCAGCAATCAGAGGATAGCACAAACGGGCCGTTTGCTCATCGGTAAGGACAAACAATCTGTCGTGCGCAATTGCTCCCAACAGTTCGTTCAATGTGGCGGCCAAGTCTGCAGCCGCTATGATACGTTGCTTACTCATCTTTTGATCGGTATTTGTCACAAAGGTATAAAAAAAACATAAAACAAAGCCAAACAAGAGCATGGAGTTGTCGGATATGAAAAAGATTTCTTACTTTTGTAAAAACGTATAGAATCTGAACCGATGACATATTCGATCGAAACCATAGCACAACTGCTGCAAGCCAAACGCATCGGGCCGGGAGAAGGAACGGTAAAGTGGCTGCTTACCGATAGCCGCTCATTGGGATTCCCCGAGGAGACGCTCTTCTTTGCTCTCGTGACAGGGCGTGGCAATGGGCATCGCTACATCAACGATCTCTACAATCGAGGCGTGAGACATTTTGTCGTATCGGAACACCCTGCCGATGAGTCCCTGCAGGCTATGCCCGAGGCGAACTTCCTCGTTGTAGCCGACACACTCGCAGCCTTGCAGTTGCTGGCCGAGAAGCATCGCGCACAGTACGACATTCCCGTAGTGGGCATTACCGGCAGCAATGGCAAGACGGTGGTGAAGGAATGGCTGAGCCAACTGCTCGGCCCCGACCATCATGTGGCTCGCTCGCCCCGCAGTTACAACTCTCAGATAGGCGTACCCCTCTCGGTATGGCAGATGGACGAACATACCGACGTAGCGCTCATCGAGGCTGGCATATCACATCACCGCGAGATGAGACGTCTGCACCACATCATACGCCCTACGATAGGCGTACTCACCAACATCGGTGGTGCACACCAGGAGAACTTCACCTCATTGCAAGACAAGTGCATGGAGAAACTCACCCTCTTCCGCAACTGCGACATCATCATCTACAACGGCGATGACGAGGAAGTGTGCGAGAGCGTGAATCGAGCCCTACAATCGGCACGCGAAATAGCATGGTCACGCCGAAATGCAGACAAGCCGCTCTTCATCTCAGCCGTCGAGAAGAGCGACAAGAACACCACCGTGACGTATCACTACCTAAACTTACGAGGGACATACACCATCCCCTTCACCGACGAGGCTTCGGTGGAGAACTCCATCCACTGCTTGGCCGTGTGCCTCTACCTCATGCTCCCCGGTGAGAAGATTGCCGAACGCATGCAACGCCTTGAGCCCGTAGCCATGCGCCTTGAGGTAAAGGAGGGCAAGAACGGCAGTACACTCATCAACGACTCGTACAATGCCGACATCGCCTCGCTCGACATCGCACTCGACTTCATGGCACGCCGCCCTGAGCGCGAAGGACGCGAGCGCGTGCTCATCCTCTCCGACCTTCTGCAGACGGGCCAACGTAGCCGCTCGCTCTACCGCAAGGTGGCCGCACTCGTCGAGAGCCGAGGTGTAGAGCGCATCATCGGCATAGGCCCTGAACTGATGGCATCGGCTGACCGCTTCAACATCAAGAAGTCATTCTATACCACAACAGAAGATTTTCTGCAATCCGACGAATTGCACATGCTGCATCGCTCGCTCATCCTCGTGAAGGGTTCGCGCAGTTTTGGGTTCGAGCGCATTGCCGAGCAGTTGGCACTCAAAGTACACGAGACCACACTGGAAATAGACCTTGGAGCCATGGTAGACAATCTCAACCACTACCGCAGTATGCTGGCACCCTCGGTGAAGACCGTATGCATGGTCAAGGCCTTCGCCTATGGAGCAGGCTTCTATGAGATTGCCAAGACACTGCAAGACCACCGCGTGGACTACCTCGCCGTGGCCGTAGCCGATGAGGGCGAGCAGTTGCGCAAGGCAGGCATCACCGCCAATATCCTCGTGATGAATCCCGAGATGTCGGCCTTCAAGACCATCTTCGAGAATAATCTCGAACCCGAGGTCTACAGTTTCCCCCTGCTCGATGCGATGATACACGCCTGCGAGCACGAAGGGTATATGCACTACCCCATCCACATCAAGATAGACACCGGCATGAGCCGCCTCGGCTTCAGCCCCGATGACATGCCGCAACTTATCGAGCGGCTCCAAAGGCAGAAAGCCGTCATCCCTCGCTCCATATTCTCACACTTTGCCGGCAGCGACAGCAGCGACTTCGATGCCTTCACCCACCAGCAGGCCGCACGCTTCGATAGGGCAGCCACAGCCCTACAAGCCGCTTTCCCGCACAAGATACTGCGCCACATCTGCAACTCGGCAGGTATCGAGCGGTTCCCAGAGTACCATCACGACATGGTGCGCCTCGGACTCGGCCTCTATGGCATCAGTCCCGTGGGCGACCGACTGCTCCACCCCATCAGCACTCTTAAGAGCACCATACTGCAGATACACGACGTGCCCGAAAGCGAGACCGTAGGCTACAGCCGTCGGGGCAGACTAGTGCGCCCTTCGCGTATTGCCTCCATACCCATAGGCTATGCCGACGGACTCAACCGCCGCCTGGGCAACGGACTGGGACACTGCATCGTGAACGGACAACCGGCCCCCTACGTGGGCAACATCTGCATGGACGTGTGTATGATTGACATCACCGACATCCCCTGCCACGAGGGCGACTCCGTAGAGATCTTCGGCCCTACCCTTCCCGTAACGCAACTAGCCCAGTGGCTCGGCACCATTCCCTATGAGGTGATGACAGGCATCTCGACCCGAGTACGCAGAATCTACACCGTGGAATGATAAAATAGACAATACTAAAAGGAGAGACGCGCTGCATCTCTCCTTTTAGTTATTCATAAGCCTCTCTACTTACTGCCTGCCATCGAAGGCTCACACGTTCATAGACCTCGCCCTTTAGCCTGCAAGTAGCAGTCCAATATCGTGATGGCTGCCATAGCCTCCACGATGGGTACGGCGCGTGGAACCACACAGGGATCATGACGCCCCTTGGCCTGTAGGGTCTGCGTATTGCCATGTATATCGAGAGTCGTCTGCTCACCCAACTGCGTGGCTACGGGCTTAAAGGCAGCACGGAAGTATATGGGCTGGCCGTTGCTAATGCCACCTTGTATGCCTCCCGAGCGATTGGTTGCAGTGGTGATTCCATTCTCAGTGTTGACGAACGGGTCGTTCTGTTCGGAGCCACGCTCGCCGATGCCATCGAAGCCGCGCCCGTAGTCGAAGCCCTTGCAGGCATTGATGCTCAGCATGGCATTACCTAATGCGGCGTGCAGTTTGCCGAAGACCGGTTCGCCCAACCCCACGGGACATCCCGTGATGACACAGGTGACGATACCGCCGATGGTGTCTCCCTCGCTCTTCACCTTTAAGATAAGTTCCTCCATCTGGCGAGCCTTCTCCGTGTCGGGGCAGCGCACGATGTTGCTTTCGGTAAGCGAGAGATCATATTTCGTGTAGTCGTTCTCCAAGGCAATGTGTCCTACCTGTGAAGTGTAGGCCTGGATGGTGATGCCCAGTTCGCACAAGGCGAGTTTGGCAAGTGTTCCGGCTACGCAGCGCACAGCCGTCTCACGGGCCGATGAACGTCCACCACCACGATGGTCGCGCACGCCATACTTCTGCCAGTAGGTGTAGTCGGCATGTGAGGGGCGCAGTACCTCGCGCAGGTTGTCATAGTCGCCCGAGTGCTGGTTAGTGTTGCGTATGATGAATCCGATGGGAGTACCTGTAGTGCGTCCCTCAAAGATACCAGAGAGAAACTCTACCTCGTCGGGCTCTTTACGCCCCGTGGTGACTGCACTCTGCCCGGGGCGACGACGTTGCATCTCACTGCGCACAAAGTCCATATCTACGGCAATGCCAGCAGGCATCCCGTCGACCACTCCGCCAATGGCCGCACCATGCGACTCGCCGAACGAAGTCAGGGTGAAGAGGGTTCCGAAAGTGTTCAATAGTTAGGAATTAAAAGTTAGGAGTTAGGAGTTGGAACTTAGGACTTAAATAGTATAGTTAGGTTCCTTTGGGTGACAAACTCCTAACTCCTAATTCCCAACCCCTAACTAAATTAATGACATCCGCAGTCGCAGCCACCATCGTGGTCTCCGCAACCGTCGCAACCGCCACCGCAACTGTCGCAGCCACATCCGCAACCGCCCTGACCGGTGATAATGTTGATGAGTGCCTGTATCTCCTCCTTGGTGGCATCGTGCATAGAGAGCACCTTACCTTCGAAGGCGAGGCCCATGCCTGCATAGGGATGGTTGAGGTCGATGGTCACGGCTTCGTCCTTTACCTCCACTACGAGGCCATTCATGCGCTGGCCATCGGCATTCATGAGGGGGATGACGTTGCCGGGATAGATCTGCTTGTCATCAAACTTGCCGTTCACGCAGAAGATCTGCTTGTCTACGTCGAACACGAGGTCCTCGCGGCGGTCGCCGTTGGTCTCCTCCTTGGTGAGGGTGAAGTTGAAGGTGTCGCCCTCCTTCAAGTCCTTGAACTTCTCCTCGAAAGCCTCAAAGGTGAAGCCCAAACCTGTAGTAAACTGGAAGGGTTGCTCCGCAGTAGCCTGCTCCACGAGCTCACGCTCGCCTTCAAACTCGGTATACATGTCGTACGATACGACAATCGTCTTGCTGGGATTGATTTCTGCCATAGTTCTTATAATATATATGTATGTTCGAAACGCAAAAGTACATATAATTCATCGAATAGAGAAATTTGAAGTTGAATAAATAAACTCCGAATGAAATAATAGAGCAGAGAGGTTGATTATGAGTATTATTTTAGACCTACCCACCCGCCGAGCCTGGTCCCCAACATTTTATACCCCAACCCACAACAGAAAAGACTAAGCAAAACGACTATTACAGAGTTGACAGGGAAGGGTATAGCAGTATAATATGGCACTTCACGCAGAGCTCTCATCACCATGATATGGCATAAGTAGATTCCAAATGAATAGTCTCCCAATAAGACCAGAAACTTACATTTTATGGATATATTCTGTTTTCGCAATATTGTGTAGAGTATCAACAAGAACAAAGAGCTTGTCAAGAATGTGGTCAATTTTACCTGCGTTCCACAAGTAGCTTCACCAAGCATATACCACCCGTAGCCTTCCGCCATTTGTAAGACAATAGATACCAGATACAGAAGCGAGAGAGACTTTAAAGAGAAGCGTCTTTCAATAATGTGATTACCTAACATCAAGCCCAGATAGTAATAGGTAAACCAACCCAGACAACTGTCATACCAAAACAAAGAGACACATGCATTCGGTTCATATCCTGAAATCAATCCGTAATATTTGAACACCAATGTCGAAATTGGAGCGACGAGCCAACCCAAATGACGGTATCTTGATTGAGCCAATCGGCCCAGCAGAGGCGTCAGCAAAACAAATTGTATATACACAAAAATATAGTACATAGTATCTGTCGCTTGGGCTGTCACAAGATTCTTGACTATACATATCATCTCGTCGTCTATAAAAAGTATGGCGTGCAATGAATACAATACAGTCCAAACGATGTAAGGGACGAGAACTCGCGTAATTCTTTTCTTGCAAAATGCTGTCCAATCAACGTTTTCGATCTTCGTGAGATACCCCGAAAGGAACAGGAATGTAGCTACGGCAAAATTGATAAACGGACGACAAAAGACCTGCCATTCCCCTGAAGGGCAAGTGTGAATCATCACTACAGCAATAATGGCAAGCCCTCTAAAGAGTTGGATGATGGAGTTTCTCATTTATTGAAATATCGATGGCAAACGTTGTGGCTACTGAATCAAACTCTACATTACGAACGCAAAGTTAAATAATTCTGCTTGACAAACGACATCAAACCTATGATAATTTATTCTCATTGACTCCAAACGCCAATTTGAAGGACTCCAAACTAGAGTTTTGACAAAGGGAAACTGTAGTTTGGATATAAGCAAACTGAAATAGATTCAAATAGAGCCGTAGTCAAAAATGCAGACATGTTTGCTTTTTCACTTGTTTTACACTACCTTCGCAGCCTAAATAAAACCGAAAAGACGATGAAACTTTGGGACAAGGGCTTTGAGCCCGATAAGATGATAGAGACCTTTACCGTGGGTAATGATCGCGAACTCGACCTCCGCTTGGCTCGCTACGACGTTGAGGGTTCGATGGCGCATATCCGTATGCTTGAGAGCATCGGACTCATTGAGAAGGAGGAGCTTCCCGTGCTGCTCGCAGGGCTGGAGCAGATACGTCAGGAGATTCTTGATGGCAAGTTTGTCATCGAAGAGGGCATCGAGGATGTGCACTCACAGGTCGAACTGCTGCTCACGCAGCGCCTCGGCGATGTGGGCAAGAAGATTCACTCGGGCCGCTCGCGCAACGACCAGGTATTGGTAGACCTCAAACTCTTCTTCCGCGACGAGATCAAGAACATTGCCGAGGAGGTGTGTCATCTCTTCGACCGCTTGCAGGCGCTGAGCGAACAATATAAAGAGGTGTTGATGCCGGGCTATACCCACCTGCAGATTGCCATGCCCTCATCGTTCGGCCTGTGGTTTGGTGCCTATGCCGAGACGTTGGTCGACGACCTTCAGATGGTGGCGGCTGCCTATAAGGTAGCCAACCAGAACCCTCTTGGTTCGGCGGCAGGCTATGGCTCGTCGTTCCCCTTGAACCGCACGATGACAACCGAGCTGCTCCACTTCGAGACCATGCACTACAACGTGGTGGCAGCACAGATGAGCCGCGGTAAGACCGAGCGTGCTACGGCCTATGCCATCGGTGCCGTGGCCTCTACGCTGGGCCGCTTTGCCATGGACGTGTGTCTCTTCATCAACCAGAACTTCGGCTTCATCTCTTTCCCCGACGAGTACACCACGGGCAGCAGCATCATGCCGCACAAGAAGAACCCCGACGTGTTTGAAATCATGCGTGCCAAGTGTAACCGTCTGCAGAGCGTAGCTGGCGAGGTGGCCTTGATGACAACGAACCTCCCCGTAGGCTACCAACGCGACTTCCAGTTGCTGAAGGATGTGATGTTCCCCGCTATCGAGGAGATAAAGTCGTGCCTTGCGATGTGCGACATGATGTTGCAGCACATTCGCGTGAACACCGATATCCTCAGCGATCGCAAGTACGACTACCTCTTCACCGTGGAGGACGTGAACCGCCTTGCACTCTCGGGCATCCCTTTCCGCGAAGCCTACCGCCAGGTGGGCATGCAGGTGCAGAGCCATACCTACGAGCCTACCCGCGAGGTACACCACACTCACGAAGGCAGCATCGGCAATCTCTGCAACGACCGCATACGCGAGAAGTTAGAGCAAGTAATGAAAGAATTTAAATAAAAAATATAGAGCAATGTTTGCAGATTAGAATATATCTGCTACCTTTGCCTACGTATTAACAATTTTTTAAACACAAACAATTATGAAAAAGTTTATGGCTATCGCAGCCCTCATGGTTGCAACATTGACAGTTAGTGCACAAGACTACAATTGGGCAGCAGGTTTGCGTTTCGGTAACCTTCAGGGTATAGCTGGTAAAATGCAGCTTGGAGAGAATGCCATCGAGGCAGGTTTGGCTACAGACCTTAGCGATTATCTCCGTCTTGATGCTGTTTACGAGTGGCAACAGCCCGTTATCGGTGAGGGATTCCACTTCTACTATGGCGCCGGTGCATATACCAACCTCGGCAACCAATACTTTGGTTTGGGCGCAGAGGCCGTTGCAGGTTTGGAATATCGTATTCCCATTGATTTCCCCTTGGCTGTTTCGTTGGACTATCGTCCACTCCTTAACATCGTAGGTGGATTCGGTGCTGACCTCGTTAACTTCAGCTTTGGCGTTAAGTACTGCTTCTAAGCTATACGAACGGAACAACACAAAGGAGAGCATCAAATGCTCTCCTTTCTTTTTCTCCCCCATTCAAAATTTCCTCATGCGGACGTGGCAGTAGGGTTCCTCACCTGTCTTGTTGTAGTAGTTTTGATGATATTCCTCTCCCTGCCAAAAGTGCTGTGCGGGACGCAAAGCGGTATTGACCTCATATCCCTTACTACGTAGCAATGCGATGACCGCCTCGGCCGTGCGGCGCTGTTCCTCGGTGAGGAAGAAGATTTGACTGCGGTATTGCGGGCCTATGTCGGGACCGATACCATCGGTCTGCGCGGGATCGTGTATCTCGAAGAACAGACGACAGAGTTCCTCATAGGTTACCTTGTCGGCATCAAACTCTACCCATACCGCCTCAACATGATGTGTGCGGTGTGCCTTCACATCTACATATGTGGGGTTCTCTTCCGGGCCTCCGATGTAGCCTACCGATGTGGCCAAGACTCCTGAGACACGCTGCAATTGGTACTGCACTCCCCAGAAGCAGCCTGCGGCAAAGATGGCTTGTTCGATTCTCACGGGTCAATCCTTTTCGATGAGTACGGTGGCATAGGCAGAGATTCCCTCCTCACGACCCGTAAAACCGAGCTTCTCGGTCGTGGTAGCCTTGATGGTGACATCCTCCTCGTCGACACCCATGACATCAGCCAAGGTCTGCTGCATAAGGGGAATGTGAGCCTTCAGCTTGGGGCGCTCGGCACACACGGTAGCATCGATATTACCCACGCGGAATCCTTTAGTAGCAAGGAGTTCGATGGTGCGACGCAAGAGTATCTTACTATCTATATTCTTGAACTCTCCCGCATTGTCGGGAAAGTGATAGCCGATGTCACGCATATGGGCTGCGCCTAACAGTGCATCGCAAATGGCGTGAATGAGCACATCAGCATCTGAATGGCCCAAGAGACCACGATCATGCTCGAGGCGTATGCCCCCGAGCCATAGCTCGCGATTCTCGGCAAACTTATGGACGTCAAATCCGAATCCTACACGTATCTTCATAATTGCTGAGGCCTCCCCTACCCTCCCAAGGAGGGGTGATGTAGTCATCACGGAGAAAAGCGCTTATTAAAATTGAATATTTAGTCTTACCTTCCGAGCCACCCCTTCTTGGGATGGGCAAGAGGAAGGCTTTTTCTTTATCTTCCCATTATCTCACGTATGCCATCCATATCGAACGACAGAGTGAAGCGCAAGGTTTGGTCGAGTGGGTTGCTCTGCGCCGTAGAGATGAGGTAGGCCGCATCAAGCGAGAACACGCTCATCTTAAAGCCTGTACCAAGGGTAAAGTATTTACGATTTCCCTTATACTCGTTCTCGTAGTGATAACCTCCACGAAGGAAAAACTGGTTATTATAGGCATACTCCACACCTACACCCCAATAGATTTCCTGCAACTCTTCGCGAAAACCACCAGGAGCATCTGCAAAAGACTTAAAGATACCTGAGATGGGCGAAATCTCATTGTATCCGTTGGCATCGAGCCACGACTGATACTCTGAGGCCAAAGAGTAGTTGTCATCTTTATAGTCAGCACCATACTCCTCGTCAAGGAACTGACGATACGAGGGTTTGGTGGGTACCATGAGCTTGTTGACATCTGCACTGATGGAGAAGGTATTGTAGGCATCGACAGGAATCAAAAGTGAGGTACCAAGACGAAGGTTGGTGGGGATAAACTGGTTAGTCTGTCCCCCATCATATGAGATTTTGCTACCTATGTTCGAAGCATTGAGACCAAAATTGAGCATACACTCACGACGGCCGAAGAAGACGTAGTTAGAATAGAACATCGAAATATCGGCTGCAAAGGCTTGACCCACTGAGACATCCTCGTCATAGTTGTAGTTGAGATCTGACACGATGTAGCGCAGGCCTACTGAAGCCGAGAAGGTCTCTGACAACATACGTGAATAGGCAAAGTCAACAGCCATTTCGTAAGGTTTGATTGTCATGGCACTGCCGATGTCGCCTACATATACTTCACCCAGAGAAAAGTAGGTGAGCGAACCACTGATGGCTTGATAGTCGCCAAGGCGATAATAACCTACGAGATTAGCCAAGTCGATATCGCTTACCAGCTGACGCAGCCATGGCGTATAGGCTAAGGAGAAGCCTGCAGGACTGATGGCAAACGGATACTTGGCAGGATTCCAATACTGCGAGTTCACATCGGCATCAGTAGCGACACCTACATCACCCATGGCACCTGCACGTGAGTCAGGAGCAATAGACAACGAGGTGACACCCGTGAGCACGGGGTTAAACATGCCAATACGTTCATCCTGTGCCAAGACAACAGCATTAACACCCAACATAAAGGCTATCAATAATAATATCTTTTTCATATGTGAATAGTGCAAAATATACTTATATACAACTCACAAGACTATAATTTATTGCCTTGACTTAGCGCATTATCACCATTTTTTGTGCCTTGCTTGCCGACTGTCCCGCTGACGAAGTCACCACGACACGGTAGAGATACACGCCCTCAGCTAAAGGCTGGCCCGAAGCACTGCACAGATTCCACGTATAGGAGTAACTGTTTCCGAACGAAACAACCTCCTCACTATGGTTCCATAAGATGCGACCAGAGAAGTCGAACACCTCGATGGTCACAAGCATCTCATTCTCAGGACGGTCATGAGTAAGCACAAAGGAGGTGTTGCCTTGAAGAATATCGGGCAGTGCCTGCACATGCAAGATATCGGGAGCCAAGTCCTTGACCACCTCAAACTCTATCGTCTGAGCAGATGAGTTGTTCATCATATCCCAAGCACGGAACATCAGTGTATGCTTGCCTTCGGGGAGCTCAGGAAGCAGATAAGCCACCTTACCTCGCCAATAGCCACCAATATCGGCTATATAATATTCGTTCAAATTATAGGTCATCGAAGCTTTGCCATCGATGACGGCTGTCAGGTTGTGACCGAGGCTGCCCGCCGTATTAATTCCATCAACATCCTCGAGCTTGACCATAAGGAGGGGAGTCTCGTTGACTTGTCCGCCCGAAGTGAATCCATATGAGTTGAGGAACAGCCCTATATGAGGGCCTAACCCATCGTTGACCAAATCGTCCTCCGTGTCACCCAAGAGGAATTCGTCATACATGCCTTTGGCTTCCTGCGCATAGGTCGAACTGATGGCATAGAGATTGATCAGACCACTTTCCATGGAGTAATTGATATCCATCGGTACACGGAAGGTAAAGTTATATTTGCCATTATTCACTGAGTCGCTGCCCACGTAGAACTTCTTGGTTCGCTCTTGATAGGCAAAGGGAAGCAGTGGATTGCCATCGTTATCTTTGTCATTACGATTATTACGGCAAGTAACTTGCTCTATATTGTCGAACACCGAAGTATAAAGTACTCCTGAGAAGTCTGAAGCCAAAGTGCCAGATTGTGTGGCAACATGGCCTTGCACGACAACCTGCGATCCTGCTTTGAGCAAGAGTTTTTCACCACTACCTACGGACACGCCATTGAGTTCGTCCACCACCATACGATAATCAGCGCCACCCACAATCAGGGCGGGATCGCCTATCAACACATAGTTGAGCTTGTTACCCCTATCTCCATTATCGTTAAGCGAGGAGTTGCCCGTAGTTATCAGGCTACACTTGGCCAATCGCACTGCATCGCCCAGACTCATCCGTCGGCCATCAGTCTCGCGAGCGAAGACATATTTAGAGAAGAAATAATTGATACGCTTGTTGTACTCGGCATAGGTAGTACGCGTTGAAGTCAACAATCCAATAGCACCTCCCTTAGGGTTCAAGAAGGCCGACTCGCCGAACGACCCTACTGAGTTGTCAAACGGGGTGATGTCGCACGACACGGTAACCCACACCGGAAGACGTGGCGAACGTAGTTTCTCCATATCCGTTTTATTGATTACAAGTTCGTGAGAAATCACATCAGGTGCTCCATGTCCGCTATAGTTGACCATCAGCGCTCCGTCATTAAATAGTTCGAGCAAGCGTTTGCGCACGGCAGGGTAGCTATTGCCTGTAGAGGTGACCTCCATAGGGAAAGCGTCCCAATAGATGCGCTTCACCATATAATCGGGATATTCGCTTTCAAGCATCTGAGCCACAAACTCGGCATCAGCCATGTGACGATTCATATCTCCATCGTCGCCCAACATCAGGATAGTATTCTTCCAGGCTCCAGCATGTACATTGTTCATATAATCGCTCACCTTATCTACCATTTCCCTGGCCTGAGTTTCCGTTGTTACAGGAAAACGTCCAATGCCAATGTCCACCTTGTCAAGCTTCAGATTGATTCCCTCGCCATCGTCAAGAAAGCCGAAATAATCCTCCACCACGTGGGAATAGACGGCATTATATGAATTCTCCACCTCATAGCAAAGCAAGTAGTCGTCTGGCGACTGTCCACGCCACGCCGATGACAGCATGCGGTTGTCCCATGCGCCATCGCCAAAGAGAAGCAAGTACTTGGGAGCCTCAGCAACACTCTCGGCACGATCATAGAGCATCTTCATGTAGCGACGATAGGCCGTGGCATCGGGAGTTCCTGACGAGAATTCATTGTATACCTCATCGGCACGCACTACCTTCACCGAGAGTCCACGCACAGCACGGTGCAGTGCCGCCAATCGCTCGGCTTGTGCGGTGAGTTTGCCACTCGACGGTACGATGATGACGTAATCCGTGGAGCCAGTGGCATGCAAGTCCTGATTGGGAATCTCTCCCATAACCTCGGGCACGGGATAATCTCCCTTCGTGCTGAAAGCGATATACACATCTCCTCGCTTGCCGTCGGCTGTAAAGGTCCTGGTAGTCTTATCGTATGCAATCGGCTCTATGTTCGAAACCTCAGTGATGCGCCATACCGCAACGTCATCGTCGGCCCACGTTCCCAAGCCATAAGTTTGAACTCCCGCTTGGGTAGCATAGATGGGCACACCGACACCTATCAGTCGGGTATAATTGAACCTGAGATAATCCAATCGTCCAGAAACTCCCGTCTCACGTCTGTGAGAGAGAGTCACCGTGTGGCGTGGCATCTCTTTTTGGAGTAAGGTATTGTCCACCGTAAAACTACGCATGGCCTCCGCCGCCTCACCATGTTGAGCCAGCGCACCGATGGTGAGCGCCCCAAGTCCCTCACCATCCACGGCCACGGCCACCGAACTACTATTAGCCCCGTTGTGCGTAAAGCAGACATCGAGCACGGCATCTTCTAATGGAAAGTATTCGAAGAGGTCCAGCGAATAGTTCTTCACATTGCCGTTCGCATAGTCATGACTTTCCACCAGTTTACGCCCGCCATGAAACCAGGCATAGTCATCTACCTCGTGCAAAGCATAGGATGGAGTGGTCTCAACGACTCCCTCTGTTGCGGGTGGGGCAACGGCCACAGGAGTCACATTAGCCAGTTCCTCCTCTCCCTCGGTCAAGAAATAATAGCCATAATCAGAGTAGGGATTGCGCGTATGCGTAAAGGTGTTGTCCCCGTCCAAGGTCCATGCCACCGAGCCATGCGCATAGAAGAGTATGCGGTCGGCACCACGGTACAAGGGCACTTCACAGAGGTCGTCGCACCACAAGTCGGGGTCACTCTCCGAGAGCAGATGACCGCCATAGCCATACAGGCGAACCTTGCTGGGATTATGGAATCCCATCTGCCTCAACTTATAATGCGTCAGCATGTGCACCCCATTGTCCGCCACACGAATCTTCACCCAGCGGCCCGCAGAGAGCACGGAGTGAGCAGCATAACGCTGCTCCCCATCGGCCGACCGCCTCAGGGTAGCCTTCGCAGACTTCTCTACCTTCAATGAGAACGTCTGTATGCGCCAATACTTCCCGTCGCGCCATACGATAGGCACAAACGAGAGGTCCAGTTGGCCACGCTTGGCACTGACGCCCTTGTATTGCGTTATCTCCGGCCACTCAGGAAGCCCTGCCTCCTTGGGCAATTGATAACGCGCAATCTCGGCAGCAGTAAGCGGCACCAACTCCGGGTACTCAATGGCTGCCGTATACTCACCTGCATGGTCGTATCCGAGGTCTATGCTGTGCACAAACAAGGGCGGCACCGTGTCCTGTGCATACGCGGCCCAATCCACCTCCATCTCATCTTGTGCTTTGATGGGCAAGAGGCAGAGCATCAACAACCATAGCAGTATATATCGAATCTTTGACATTGTGTTTATCTCTTCTCTAAAGAAACGCACAATTAGGTCCTTTATTGTACGGCCGTCAAGCGAGCCGTGGCATCACCTCACATTGAACGCCAACACCCGTTCGCCTTCGAGGAAACCCTCCACATGCTGCCCGATCTGCAAGGGGCCTACGCCCACGGGGGTGCCCGTGAAGATGAGGTCGCCCGTCTTGAGCATGAAGAACTGGCTCACGTAGGCCACCAGTTCGTCCACCCCGAAGAGCATATCCACGGTATGTCCGCGCTGTACCGTCTGGCCGTCGATGTCGAGGTTAAAGTGGATGTTCTGCATGTGCGCAAAGCGCTCTACGGGGATAAAATCGCCCAACACTGCCGAGCCGTCGAAACCCTTGCAGAGTTCCCAGGGCAATCCCTCCTTGCGAAAGCGCTCCTGCATATCGCGGGCCGTGATGTCCACACCCACGGTCACCGCATCGTAGTAGCGGTGGGCAAAGCGCGGAGCGATGTTCTTGCCCAACTTACTGATGCGCACCACCAGCTCCGCCTCATAGTCGAATCGCTCGGCAAAGTCGGGGATGAAGAAGGGCTTCCCCCCCTTCAGGATGGCCGAGTCAGGTTTCATGAATATCACGGGGCTCTCGGGCTTTACCAGCACGCCTCCGTTCTGTTCCTTATTGTGTTCGGCATAGTTCATGCCTACGCAGATAATTTTCATGAGTTTATACGTTCATAAGTTTGTAGTACAAAAGTAAAACTTTTTATCCTAACGATAGTAAAAAACACATAAAACTTCACTAAATTTGCCTTCAACTAAAAAACACCACACACTAAAACTAAACAACAATGGCCAAAGACAACGACTGGAAGAGCCGCCTGCAGGTGGTATACTCTACCAACCCCGACTATAATTACGTGACCGACGAAGAGCCTGAAGCCGAAACCCTCCCCAAGCAGCAACAAAAGTTACGTGTACAGATGGAGAAGAACCACCGTGGCGGCAAGACGGCAACCATCATCCGCGGCTTCATCGGCACCGACGACGACCTCAAGGCCCTTGCCAAACTCCTCAAGACCCGCTGCGGTGTAGGCGGCTCGGCCAAAGATGGCGAGATTATCATCCAAGGCGACTTCAAGCCCAAAGTCATCGAACTGCTCATCAAGGAGGGCTACAGCAATACAAAATAAGGAGCTTCACAAAAAGGAATAGCACACTGAGCGGATCCACACCATCCATTATATTGTTCGCTGGCCATCATCCAGGTGTACGATGCCCAACATACAGCTGTATGGAGGCCAACGGACACGTGGATGATGGCCATCGTACGATAGATTCGACCCATAAGAAAGATTTTCCAGTACCACCCCGCGCGCGTCCTCACTCTTCGCCCCGCCATCAGGCTATCAGCAGAACAAGAGAAGTGTCGCTATCAACGCATTGGGACCCTTCGGGTTACCCATTGATGGCGACACTTCATCACTTAGTCTATACCTCAAGGCTTACTCGCCTTTTTTCTTCTTTTCTACGATGGCGTCGATTACTGCTACAGCTGTAATGTTGACGATGTCGCGTACCGAAGCCTCCCAGTCGGTGAAGTGGATGGGCTTGTTCAATCCCATCTGGATGGGGCCTATGACTTCGTTGGTATCGCCCAGGCTCTGGAGGAGCTGGTAGGCCTGGTTGGCACTCGAGAGGTTGGGGAATACGAGCGTGTTGACCTCCTTACCCTGAAGCTTGTTGAACGAGAACTTCTCGTCGCGCAGCTTACCGTTGAGGGCAAACTTGACCTGCATCTCACCATCGAGGTCCCACTCGGGATACTCGCGATGGAGATACTCTACCGCTTCGTGAACCATGGCGGGGCTACCCGTGGTGTCGGTGCCGAAGTTAGAGTACGAGAGCATAGCCGTCACGGGCTTGTGGTTGAAGAACTCCACCGTGTGGTGTGCAAGGCGGGCGACGTCGATGAGCGTCTCCGTGTCGGGGTGGCGGTTGATGAGCGTGTCGGCAAGGAAGTAGGTGCCTTTCTTGGAGTTGATGATGTGCATGGTGCCGAAGGTGTTGTACTCGGGACGCACACCGATAACCTCCTTGGCCACCTTGATGGTATTGCTGTACTTGGTATAGAGACCGGTGATGAAGGCGTCGGCATCGCCTGTCTCGACCATCATCATACCGAAGTAGTTGCGCTCGAACATCTTATCGTTCGACTCCTGGAAGTTGGCTCCCTGACGGGCACGCTTCTCGGTGAGGATGCGGGCATAGCGCTCGCGACGCTCGGCCTCGCGGTCGTGGCGGAGGTTGATGATCTCGATGCCCTCGAGGCTCAGGTCGAGTTCCTTGGCCAGTTTCACGATGCGCTCGTCATTACCCAAGAGGATGGGGTGGCAGATGCCTTCGGCCTTAGCCTCTACGGCAGCCTTGAGCATGGTGGGGTGGATACCCTCGGCAAACACCACACGCTGGGGATTGCGGCGGGCGGTATCGTAAAGCTGGCGGGTGAGCTTGCTCTCCTGCCCCATGAGCTCGCGCAATTGGGTGGCATAAGCCTCCCAGTCGGTGATGGGCTTGCGGGCCACACCGCTCTCCATAGCAGCGCGGGCCACGGCCATAGATACCTGTGTGATAAGGCGGGGGTCAACAGGTTTCGGGATGAAATAAGAGGGGCCGAAGGTAAAGTTGTTTACGTGATAGGCCTCGTTCACTACGTCGGGCACGGGCTGCTTGGCCAGGTCGGCAATGGCGCGTACGGCGGCGAGCTTCATCTCCTCATTGATGGCGGTAGCGTGGGTGTCAAGAGCACCTCGGAAGATATAGGGGAAACCGATAACGTTGTTGATCTGATTCGGATAGTCGGAGCGGCCAGTAGCCATCAGCACGTCGGGTCGTGAGGCCATGGCATCCTCGTAGGAAATCTCGGGAGTGGGGTTGGCGAGGGCAAACACGATAGGCATCGCAGCCATCGAACGCACCATATCCTGCGTGAGCACGTTGCCGCGTGAGAGGCCGAGGAATACGTCGGCTCCCTTGATAGCCTCTTCCAGAGTGTGCACATCGCGACGCTCGGTGGCGAAGAATTTCTTCTCCTCGGTGAGGCCCTGACGGTCACTGGTGATGACGCCTTTACTGTCGAGCATGAGGATGTTCTCGCGACGGGCACCGAGGGCTACATAGAGCTTGGTGCATGAGATGGCCGATGCACCTGCACCGTTCACCACGATCTTGACCTCCTCAATCTTCTTGCCAGCCACCTGTAGGGCGTTGATGAGACCTGCCGATGAGATGATAGCCGTGCCATGCTGGTCGTCGTGCATCACGGGGATATCGAGTTCCTCCTTGAGGCGACGCTCGATCTCAAAGCACTCAGGTGCCTTGATGTCCTCGAGGTTGATACCACCAAAGGTGGGGGCGATGGCCTTCACGGCCTGGATGAACTTCTCGGGGTCCTTCTCATCGACCTCGATGTCGAACACGTCGATGCCGGCATATATCTTGAAAAGCAGACCTTTACCCTCCATCACGGGCTTGCCGGCGAGAGTGCCTATATCGCCGAGGCCGAGCACGGCGGTACCATTAGAGATCACGGCCACGAGGTTACCCTTGGCAGTGTAGTCATAGGCGGTCTGAGGGTCTTTCTCTATCTCGAGACAAGGCTCGGCCACACCGGGTGAGTAGGCGAGCGAAAGATCTTTCTGTGTACTGTAAGGTTTGGTAGGAACTACCTCAATCTTTCCTGGTTTGCCTTGCGAGTGATACAGCAAGGCTGCCTCTTTTGTTATCTTTGTCATCTTTTTAGTACTTAAAAACCAATATGGGTGCAAATTTAACGATTTTGTGCGACATGATGGCTCGGTATTTTTGAATTTTTCACTAAATTTGTCGTTCCAACTCGAAAAAAGACATTGTCATGACAGATATCGAAACTTTATACCGCTGCTTCGTGCAGAGCCGAGGTGTCACCACAGATACTCGGCGCTGCGAACCTGGGATGATGTTTTTCGCCCTGCGAGGCGACAACTTTGATGGTAACACCTATGCCTCCAAAGCCCTGGAACTGGGCTGCTCGTATGCCGTAGTAGATAATGCGGAGTTTGCCGTCCCCGGTGACCAGCGTATCATCTACGTGGACGACTCGCTGAAGACGCTTCAGCAGCTGGCGCGTCACCATCGACGCCAACTGGGAACCTCTATCGTGGGCATTACCGGTACGAACGGTAAGACGACAACGAAGGAACTGGTGGCGGCTGTCTTGTCGAAGAAGTACCATATCTCATATACGCAAGGTAATCTGAACAACCATATCGGCGTGCCGTTGACATTGCTTTCGCTCACCCCAGAGCATGAAATGGCCATCGTAGAGATGGGAGCCAATCATCCGGGCGATATCAAGGAGCTGGTGGAGATTGCCGAACCTAACTATGGGCTTATCACCAATGTAGGGCTGGCCCATTTGCAGGGTTTCGGTTCGCTCGAGGGGGTGATACACACGAAGGGTGAGCTGTATGACTATTTACGCACTACGGAAAAGAGAACCATCTTCTTGAACATAGCGAATGGCCACTTGAAGAACATCAGCGAAGGTTTGAATGCCGTGACATACGGTCAGGCCGCAGAGAGTGAGGCGCATGGAGAAATTGTCGCATGCGATCCCTACCTGAGGTTCCGATGGAGACACCGCGAGGGGAAATGGTACGAAGTGGCTACCCAACTCATCGGAAGCTACAATATTGACAATGCCCTGTGCGCAGCTGCCGTAGGATGTTATTTCGGCGTGTCGTCGGAGGACATATCGGCAGCTCTGGCAGAGTATGTGCCGCAGAATAATCGTTCACAACTGACCAGAACTGATCACAACATGTTGGTTGTGGATGCCTACAATGCCAATCCCACGAGTATGCGTGCAGCGTTGGAGAACTTTGCTCGTATGGCAGTGCCGCGCAAGATGGCTATCCTCGGGGATATGAAAGAGTTGGGTGAGGCCACAGCAACCGCGCATCAAGAGGTGGTAGACCTCCTCGAGGCTTGCGGTTTGGATGAGGTGTGGCTCGTGGGTGAGGCCTTTGCACAGACTCAACATACGCAACGCACATTTGCCCATGTGGAGGAGGTCAAGGCCGCCCTTGAGGCTGCCATGCCAGAAAACCATTACATACTAATCAAAGGATCGAACAGCATGAAACTGGCTTCGTTAGTCGCTTATCTTTAATGATTGAATATGATTACACGCTATTATACCGTTGCACGACACACCTTCGCCGTCAGTATGTCTAACGACGAAAAAGGCATTGCGATGCCCTCGTACGAACCTTTCGCTGTGGATGCCGATAGCGCATCGGAACAGCTGTTTGCCCTCAAGGTAGACGACACGTTCTATCCTTCAGAAAAGGGCGAACTCATCGGGGATTTTGAGTGTGGAGCGGCAGATTTTGGAGTATACCGTTTGCCCGATGGTGCTTACCAGATGCTCATCAGCCTGCCAGGAGGCGATTACTGTGGATTGCTACAGACGGCTCCCGATTTCAGCACGGCGATTATTGCCACACGAGGCGAGGATGCATCGCGAACCTTTGCGGTAAACAATGCGCTGATGCTGATGTTTGCCTTCGCTTCGGCAGAGATGGGCACATTGCTTGTGCACGCTTCGGTGATAAAGAACGATGGCAGGGGGTATCTCTTCTTGGGTAAGAGTGGAACAGGAAAGAGTACGCACAGCAGCCTTTGGCTGAAGCATATCGCCGGTAGCGAATTGCTCAACGATGACAACCCCGTGGTCAGAGTCGACGATGAAGGTGCTACAGTATATGGATCGCCTTGGAGCGGAAAGACTCCATGCTATAAGAATGACAGCGCCAAGATTGGGGCCTTTGTGCAAATCAAGCAAGAGCCCGAAAACAACATTAAACGCAACCATCCCCTGCAGGCCTTTGCCGTATTGCTGCCTTCGATGTCGAGTATGAAATGGGACAAACGCGTCTATGGCGGTGTTTGCGATGGCGTGGCTCGACTGGTGGAGAGAATTCCTCTCTATACGTTGGGGTGTCGTCCCGACAAGGAAGCAGCCGAGGTGTGTCACGCAGAAGTGTCGAAGAGATGAAGGGAGAGGCTAAACATATCAACTCCGTAGAACTACCCAACGAGTTCTTCCTGAAGGAGGTGCGCACATTGATAGCAGACGGACGGGATGTGACACTCCGCGTGCGGGGAGTAAGCATGCGGCCTTTCTTGGAGGATAGACGGGACAAAATTGTGCTCACTCGTCCGGGAGAGGCAAAGGTAGGCGATGCCGTGCTTGCCGAGATCGCACCGGGAAAGTATGTATACCATCGTATCATCCGAATCGATGGAGATAACGTGACCCTCAAGGGAGATGGCAACGTGTATGGTACGGAGCAATGCCTACTCAAGGACATTGCCGCAGCCACCAAAGAGCTCATCCGCAAGGAGCGCCACTATTCGCCCAAGGGCATGGCATGGCGATGGTACTCTGCACTATGGCCAAGCAACGTCTTGGTGAGGCGCATACTGCTGGCAGTGCATCGCAGGCTGCCGAAGAATTGGAGATAAACAAACTCAAGATACAATTATGAAAATCAATCAAGGATTCGAATTACGTGAAATGTGTGGCGAACATATCGTCATCGGTACAGGAGTAGAGAACATCGATTTCAGCAAGGTTATCAGCCTTAATGAGAGTGCTGCTTGGCTGTGGAAAGAGGTGGAAGGAAAGGATTTTACTCCTGAGACTCTGGCAACATTGCTGGCAGAGCAGTACGAGGTGGATGCCGATGTGGCACTGGCCGATGCAAAGGCACTCGCCAGTCAGTGGATAAGTGTAGGCATCGTCTCAGAGTGACAGGCAAGGCATTCATTGGATAAAGATTTTTAAGTTTTTTTCACTACTTTCGCATGGCGAGACTTGATAATTTGTTCGGCTTGCCCTATATTTGTAGCGAGAAAATGTTTTTTACTAAATAATCTTTTATGGAAATTTTCTATTTCGCGATTATTTGCGTTCTGTTTATATTCGCGGTCATCGACCTTAACGTCGGTGTGAGTAATGACGCCGTCAACTTTCTCAACTCGGCGGTAGGTGCCAAAGCGGCATCGCTAAAGACAATCCTTATCGTAGCGGCAATCGGTATCTTCATCGGAGCATCAACCAGCAATGGTATGATGGACATTGCTCGGCATGGCATGTTCCAGCCCGAGCATTTTTATTTCCGGCAGTTGATGTGCGTATTCCTCGCCGTGACGGTTACTGATGTGGTGTTACTCGACATCTTCAACTCGCTCGGTATGCCCACATCAACCACCGTATCCATGGTGTTCGAACTGTTGGGAGCATCGTTTGCCATCTCGCTCATCAAGGTGGGCTCTGGTGAGTCTCTCGAAGGAGTGAGCTCTTTGGCTGATCTGCTCAATACGGGCAAGGCCTTGGAGGTGATAGCCGGTATCTTCCTCTCTGTGGCGATAGCGTTCTTCTTCGGTATCATCGTACAGTGGATATCCCGCCTTATCTTTACCTATAATTATAAAAAAGGTCTGGGCAAAAAGATTGGTATCTTCGGCGGTATAGCCGTGACCTCAATCATCTATTTCATGCTCTTCAAAGGTATGAAAAAGGCGGCGTTCATGGCAGTAGAGATAAAGGAGGGACTCACTCTTTCCAATTTCCTGGAAGACAACATCGGCATGCTGCTCCTTATCATCTTTGTGGTGAGTACCGTGCTCATGCAGTTCCTGCATGCCATCAAGGTCAATGTATTCAAGGTCATCATCATGATTGGCACCTTCGCTTTGGCCATGGCCTTCGCCGGTAACGACTTGGTGAACTTCATCGGTGTCACGATGGCTGCACTCGACAGTGTGCTCCACTTTGCTCGCGAGGCTGTTCCTGCAGGTCTCTCGCCCGACGAATATATGATGGGCTTCCTCAACGAGCCTGCGCAGACCTCGGTATGGTTCCTTGTCGGTGCTGGTGCTGTGATGGTGTATGCGCTTTGTACATCGAAGAAGGCACACGAGGTATTGAAGACCTCTATCAACCTCTCACGCCAAGATGAGGGCGACGAAATGTTCGGTTCATCAAGTATGGCCCGCAAGCTGGTTCGTTTGGGCATGGGATTCATCACGAGTATCAATAAGATTAGCCCCAAAAGTGTCAAACGTTGGGTGGCCAAGCGTTTCGACCAGGAGCATGCGACATTGGATGATGGTGCTGCCTTTGACCTTGTGAGAGCGTCGATAAACCTCGTGCTTGCAGGCTTGCTCATTGCTCTTGGTACCTCACTCAAATTGCCACTCTCTACGACTTACGTAACCTTCATGGTGGGTATGGGTACCTCTTTGGCTGACCATGCATGGGGTCGTGAGAGCGCTGTATTCCGCATCACTGGTGTTGTTTCTGTAATCGGTGGATGGTTCCTCACCGCAGGCGCAGCCTTTATTCTCGCCGGTACCGTAGCTTCTATCATGTATTTTGGCGGTGAAATAGCAATGGTGATTATGGCAGCTCTTGCACTCTTCCTGCTCATCCGCAGCCATCTTGCATACAAGAACAAGAAGAACGAGGAGATACGCGATGTGAAGATGGATACAGTGCTTAACGCTCAAGATCCTCAGGAGGTCTGGGCTGCACTCAGTGGTCACACGGCAGACACATTATGCCATACGCTCGAATATGCTGCTGACACTTATGAGGGGGTTATTCGTGCCTTTGCCCGTGAGGATGTACGTCGACTGCGTACTGCTCTCGACAAGATTGTCGAAGAAAAGGCATGGCTCAAGAAGCAGCGTCGTCATGAAACGCTCGGCTTCCGTCGTATCGACAAGGGACTGGCATTCGAGAAGAATACTTGGTACTACCTCAGCAGTAATAATGCACAGCAGATTCTCAATACGCTGACTCGTATCACCAACCCCATGAAGGAGCATACGGACAACAATTTCCGTCCGCTCTCGCCCCAATACCTTGAGGAGTTTGCTCCATACCAGCAGCGTCTGGTAGAGGTATTCCGTGGCATCAGTGAGGTAATCCGCACGGGCGACTTTACCAATGCCGAGAAACTCTCTTCAGAGGGTAAGTGGCTCAAGAAGGAGATTTCGAACCTCCGCCGCGTACAGACTCACCGTTTGCAGGAAGATGCGGAGAATATCAAGGTAGCCTTCGTATACCTCAACCTCATCCAGGAGTCTCACGAGTTGCTCTCTGAGGTACGTAACGTGCTCCGTGGTTGCGAGAAGTTCTTCATCAACCAGATGGATAGTACTCTCCCCGAGGCAAAACTGTGATAGAACAATATCTTTTAGATAGGGTGTGCCATTGGCGCACCCTATCTTGTTTTTATCTTGATGAAGATTTTCCCCTCACAATGCAATATTATTCTCTCCGTTTTGCCTATCTTTGCGGAGTCTTCATTCATGTCTGCATCTCGTCCCTCGATGGGCTATCGTATCTTGGCAGGTGTATATGTGACCGAACATAAGAGGTAATAAGAAAATATTCGTATGAAAGCAATCGTCAACTTCCTGCGCGAACTGGAGGCCAACAACAATCGCGAGTGGTTCATGGCCAACAAAGACCGCTACACCGCCCTGCAGGTTCAGTTTAATCGTTTCGTCGACGAACTCATCCATGAGATAAGCCGTTTCGACAGTTCGGTCACGGGGCTCACCGCCAAGGACTGCACCTATCGCATCTATCGCGATGTGCGCTTCAGCGCCGACAAGAGTCCTTACAAAACTCACATGGGAGCCTTCATCTGTCCTGGCGGTAAGAAGTCCGGCTACTCGGGCTACTACTTCCATATCGGCACGGGTGGCGAGGGGTATCCCCACGGCCACATGCTAGCCACGGGCGACTACTGCTGCGACCCCAAGGTACTCCAGGTACTGCGTGAGGACATTGTAGGGGGCGGAGGTGATTTCGACGACATCGTCCGCTCCGTATCGCCCACCTTCGTTCTCGACCGCGAAGGTTCCTTGAAGCGTAACCCCAAGGGGTTCGAGCAAGAGTCTCAGTATACTGATTATCTTCGTCTTAAAGCCTACTGCCTGCTTCACACTCCCACGAACGAATTTGTCTGCGCCGACAACCTCGCCCCACGAGTAGCCGAACTCTTCCGCTTGACGCAACCCTTCCTTCATTACGTCAACAGGGCGATAGCCTACGTCAAGGAGGAAGGATAAGTAGCAGTCTTTTTGCAAACTTTTTCAAGGGCTTGAAAAAAAATTTTCAACGAAGCGAAAAAAACTTTTCAACGAAGCGAAAAAGTATTTCGGGCAGAGCCAAAATTCTATTTTGCATCGAGGGGAACTGCGGTTTTGATGGAGTCAGACAGGAACCCAGAAATGGACTTTTGCTGTCATAGATTCGGTTTGAATAGGTTTTTTGTGTACCTTTGCGCCTCAATTTAAATATAGCCGTACGAATGAGAACTTTGAGATTTCTTTATTGCCTATTGGCATTGGTGCTGTGCACCGTGTTTGTCGCTTGTGACGAGGACTTCTTTCAGGGTGACGGGGAGAGTATGGAGGGGACCATGACTCCTGACGTCTCTCCTCAGACCTATAGGGTGAGCGGAAAGGTCGAGAAAGGCCCCTTTGTCAGTGGTTCGACTATCAGCATTCAGCCCATGGATGCGAAGATGCAGGCCTTGGGCAAAGTGTATACCTCGACGATACAGGACCATCTGGGAAATTTCTCATTTGGAACTAACCTGTACGAATCACCCTACGCAGAACTTTCGGCCAACGGGTATTTCTTCAATGAGGTGACGGGAAGTCTATCTTTGGGCACATTGTACCTTCGTGCTATAGTGGACTTGTCGAAGAGTGAGACGGTAAACGTCAACATCATCACCCACATCAAGTATCAGCGTGTATTGAACTTGATTGCCCAAGGGAAGACCTTTGCCGAGGCCAATTCACAAGCCCAGCGGGAGTTGCTCGCCGCATTCGGTCTACAGAAGTATGCCGACAAGGATGCGTCGCTATACTCTATCATAGAGGGAACAGATGAGTCGGCCGCACTCATCGCAATATCTTCGCTGATCCTCATAGACCGTACAGAGGCTGCCGTGACAGAGTATCTGGCTCGCCTGTGCCGTGAGTTTGGCGAGGAGGGAGTGTTCTCGGCCGAGACAAAGGCATTGATAACTGCCGACCGCAAGAAAATTGTCGAAAAGTTGTCTACGATCCGTGATAATATAAAGGAACGCTACGAAGAGTTGGGTATTGAGGTGGAGGTACGCGACCTTTCGCTCTTCTTCGACTGGGACGATGACGGCACGGCCGGCAATGAGAGACTGAAGGAAGGCGAAAGCATCAGCCTATCGGTCAAGCACCTCGAAGTTCCCTATTCGGGCGGTTCGTACACCGTGAAGATAGAGTCGCCGATACCGGTGTACTTGGAGCCTCATTCTTGGGGGGACTCTGTTGTGTGCCCAGAAACTACTTACCCTACCTATGAAGGGTTATTCAAAGATTTCTATAAAGTCAGCGACGCCAAGGATGACCCCATCCGAATGGAGAAGAGCATCACAGGGAATGAACTCCATGTGGAGGTGTCAGCACTCGAGTCGTACCGCTCAAAGGAGGAGTCTGTAGTGCTATATGATTGTATGGGAGGAGTGCTTGACACGCTTTTCATCATACAAGAGGCCAATCCCAATATCGCTCCTCCCCAGTTCCTCGGACTGGGAAAGACTGCTCTCGCAATGGTAGGTGCGGCAATGGTAGACTTCGCTAAAGCGGCTTCCAACCTCAATGTGTTGGAGCAATATTATCAGTACAACAAGTACCTCGGATTTGTTGGACAGCATATCTCGCCTCAGGATAAAACGATACATACCGCTTGGAGTTCTTTCTACTCTGCCAATAATAAGATTGCACAAATGCGCGACTACGACGAGAAGTCCCGCAACGCCTACGGAGCAGAATTTGATGTCTTCACTTCGATGTTATATTACTATATGGTAGTCGGCTGGGGAGATGTACCTTATTCTCTTCACTACAATACAGGCCTCAACTATCCCTCACGCACAAGGCAAGACGAAATCTTGGACGACATGACCCGCAGATTGACTGCTGCCATCGAAGTCCTTGAAGAGAAGGAGTACGAATCACTGAACATCAAGGATATGAACGAACTCTTCCTTGTGTCTAAGGATGTTGCCCGTATCCTTCTGGCTAACATACACATGTATCGAGGCAAGTACGCCGAGGCTCAGACATTACTGCATGATGTCATCGAAGTAGGATTCTACGCATTGGATGGCTCCAAGTATAGCGACCCGAATATTTTTGAGTCTCCTGAATTTAGTATCGAGCCAGGTGAAGAGCAGCCTGAGCCTGCTTTTGACCGCAACAGTAGCGAACTTATCTTTGTGCTCGATGCGAGTAGCGGTACAAGAACAACTCGATCCGTATCTATTTCCATTGCCAATCCCATGTTAGTACCGTTGATGACCTACACCGATGTAATGCTCTCCTATGCCGAGTGCCTATATCGCCAAGGCAATGCGAGCGATGCAGAGAGATACCTACAAGAAGTCGTGGAGGCTAAGAATATAACCGTTTCGGACGATGTGCTTAACGGAATCATGGACGCTCGCCAGCAACTATTGGTATGTTGCAATAGCAACCTGGCCTTCTACAAGCGCAATGGTATAGCAGTGGAAGAGTTGAAGATAGAGTCGCACCAACTCCTCTTGCCCATACCCCTTCAAGAACTTTATAAGAACTATAACCTCACGCAGAATCCAGGGTACGAGTAAAGATTGCCGACAAAAAATCACCCCCTTTGGAGAATCTCCACCGAGGCTATCCCAAAGGGGATTTTCTTTATCTATCCATATGAATGGGCAAGTAGGTTTGTGTGATTAACGGAAACGATACAGGGAGGTAAGCACGCTTACCTCCCTGTACTTATAAATGATGGGCCAAACGGGATTTTACATCATTCCGTCCATACCTCCCATGCCGGGAGCCATGGGGGCGGGTTTGTCTTCCTTCTTCTCTACGATGACGCACTCGGTAGTGAGGAACATACCGGCGATAGAGGCTGCATTCTCCAATGCTACGCGAGTCACCTTGGCGGGGTCAACGACACCTGCAGTCTTCATGTGCTCGTATACATCGGTGCGTGCGTTGTAACCGAAGTCGGCCTCACCCTCACGTACCTTCTGCACCACTACAGCGCCTTCCTTACCTGCGTTTGCTACAATCTGACGGAGAGGTTCTTCGATGGCACGCTTGATAATCTCGATACCGGTGGTCTCGTCGGCATTGTCACCCTTGAAACCTTCAAGGGCATCGATAGCACGGATGTAGGCCACACCACCACCGGGGACGATACCTTCTTCGATGGCAGCGCGGGTAGCGCAGAGCGCATCGTCTACACGGTCCTTCTTCTCCTTCATCTCTACCTCAGAGGCAGCACCCACGTAGAGTACGGCTACGCCACCTGCGAGCTTGGCCAGACGCTCCTGGAGTTTCTCACGGTCGTAGTCGCTCTTGGTAGCCACAATCTGAGCCTTGATCTGTGCCACGCGGTCGGCGATGGCCTCCTTGTTGCCTGCACCATTAACGATGGTGGTGTTGTCCTTAGATACGGTCACCTTGTCGCAACGGCCGAGCATCTCGATGGTAGCCTGTTCGAGCGACAAGCCCTTCTCCTCGCTGATAACCAGTCCACCAG
>JAZOPX010000038.1:0-4718 GCA_045655845.1 Bacteroidaceae bacterium | reverse complement strand
CCCTCCCCCCCGAAGGTCCCATAAAGGGCAGGCTCCTACATCGGGCAGACCCTCTTCAAAAATCGGGTAAGCCCTTTTCAAAAATCAGGCAGACCCTCCAGGAGAAATGGGCAGACCCGATTTCCGGGGAGGACGCAAGAGTACTGAGGGCAAAGGACAAAGTATAGCGATTCGAGCACAGAGACCTCATCTTTCTCAGGGTTACAATAAAAAAAATGGGCAAAGAGTTCTTTTGCGAACTCTTCGCCCATTTTCTATCGGGCCGCCTCGTTTTGAAGCTATCCTTATATTATTAGAAGAAGAGGTAGCGGTTATCCTCCACATCACCCTTAAGATAGAGTTCATTGAGGATAGTATTACCATTCACATAGCGTACGGCATTAGACTCAAGGCTCTTCTGCTCAGTGGCGGCATCGAATGTAGATATGCCGTTGTTCTTCTTCACTACTTGCACGAAATAAATGCCACCATTACCCTTGATAGGAGCACTGAATTCACCTTCCTCAAGCCCCGTAACAGCACCGCTGATTACGGGCTCGCTAGAGAACGCCTTACTTACATAGGCGGGCGAACTAAAACTTACGCGACGCAAAGTATCTGCCTTAACGCCTTCAAGAGCAAGAGCTTCTTCCATGGAGCCAACCTTCTTGGCGTCGGCGATAATCTTTTCTGCTTTCTTATCATTGACTGCCTGAACTCGGTACATATCGGCCACCTCGTTTACAGGGCGATAGCCTACTTCATTAATATCGGCTAATGCTACCACCATAAGATGATCGTTCTCACCAGCTTCAAAGATATGCGAAACCTCGCCCTTCTCAGCACCGAACGCCCAACGGAGCGCCTCGCGTGTGCCTTGCACTCCACCGATGGTGTGAGCGGCATTGTTAAGCTCTACAGGATAGAGATGATACCCTGCATCCTCGGCATTGGTCTCAAATGCATCAAGAGTCTGGTTGCTTGCCACGAAAGCGCTGAGCTGGTTGTATGCCTCAGCATAGGTCTCATTGCTAAAGTAAGCGGGGCGCTTGATAATAGCAACGTTGTACTTCTGTACGGGGTTAGCAGTAGCAACAACCTCGATAATGAGATGAACACCTCCTAAGTTGAGTTGCTTAACATCGCCCTTCTTCATACCGAAGAGAGTGTTAAGGTAGGTTGCATTATCGCCCTCAACAGCTGCTCCCTCAAAGTTTGAGGTGGCAACCCATACGGGGTCAGATGCCTGACCATACTTTTGGGCGATTTCCGCAAAGTTGGCACCTTTCTGAGCCTTGATAGCAGTAAAGATGCTATCGGCCAAAGTCTGCGCACGAGCCGCATCGGCATCGGCAACCTGAATCTGGCGGAACTGAACAGAATCGGGGAGCAGAGCCTTATCCAGTACGCGGAATGCATTGTATGAGTCGTCTGCGGCATTATAGTAAGGGCCATATACCTCACCATCCTTTACAGAAGCCATATATTCAACAACATCCGCAGGAAGTGCCTTGGCAGTAACGGGAACTGCTGAGTAAGCCACCTCTGAGTTTGCAAGACGAACGAGAGCAGCCATCTCATCAGCAGTAGCGAGTTGGGTAGCATATTCGCCCACCTCTGCAAAAAGTTCATCGCGGTCAGCCTGACTGGGCTTAACGGCTACGTCGATATACTTGATGGCACGTGTCTCAACGGGCTGTCTGTAAAGCTCCTTTTTCGCATTGTAAAGTTTTTTGATATCACCATCAGTCACCTTTACGAGTGAATCAGCCACGCTGCTGAAAGGAATAACGGCATAAGCCACCTCTGCATAGTTGTTACGAGCATTGAAGTTATATTCTGCAGCTACAGGGTTAGAGAGCTGTGCTTCTACAACAAGTGCCTCGTATTTCTGCATAAGCAAACTACTAACAAGGTTTCCTTCGAGGAACTTCCAGTAGTTATAGAGCTGGGTGTAGTAGTCTACATACTCTGCGGGGAAAAGCTCGGCATCCATATTACGATACTCAGCGAGGAAGTTCATCAGGATATCACGATCGAACTTGCCAGTCACTTCGTTACGGAACGGAGTCTGCGCCAACAAAGGATTAGTACCTTCATTAACAACTGCCTGCACCTCTGCAGCAGTAACAGTAAGACCAAGCTTTGCAGCTTCAGCCTCAACAAGAGCATTGGTTACGAGTGTATTCCACACCTCGTCCTTAACTTGAGCATTCTCTTCCTCAGTGAGTGAACTGGTTCCACGCACGAAATTAACAGCCTGAGAATATTCCTCGACCATTTTTTGGAAGGCCTGCGCCTCAATCTTTTCTCCATTAATTTTACCTACGTTCTGCGAGCCCTGACGTGACTGCATAGCACGCACTCCCTCGCCTGCAATGAATGCAAACAGCGCAATACCGATAAAGATTACCAAGGCTGCGCCGTGTTTTCTGATTGATTGTAATGTTGCCATTTTGTGTATTTTTTTAGTTTTATATTATTCCAAAATCGTTTTGAGCGCACGAAAGTACAAAAAAAACCTTTAACAGCATAAATATTAGTCGAAAAATTGGTTTAATTCTCAATTTTCAATGCCACAAGCTCGATTTTATTGCTTTCGACCTCCATAATCTTGAATTGAAAATGGTCTATTTGTATCACTTCGTGCATCTTAGGGAAATTCTTGTATCGATAGAGAATAAACCCTGCGATGGTTTGGTATTCATCTTCTACGGGGAGATGTAGACCAAACATTTCATTAACGCGCTCTATCTCGAGACGAGCCGAGAGGAGGTAAGAGCCATCATCGGAACGCTTAGCGATGTAGTCGTCAACATCGTGTTCATCTTCAATCTCGCCAAAAAGTTCCTCTACGATGTCCTCCAAAGAGATGATGCCTGCAGTACCACCAAACTCATCGACCACTACGGCGAGCGACTTCTTCTGTTGCAAGAACTGTTCCATCAACTTTTGCGCTTGCATACTCTCGGGAACGAAAGGCATCTTGCAGATGTGCGCCTGCCAGGTAGCTGCATTCTTGAACATTTCGGAAGAGTGTATGTATCCGATAACATTGTCGATACTACCATCAAACACGATAAGTTTAGAGAAGCCCGTTTCCACAAACATTCGCATCAGTTCATCAGAAGACACATTCTTATCAACAGCCTCAATCTCCGTACGATGTACCATACAGTCACGTATGCGGAGGTTGGAGAAGTCGAGCGCATTCTGAAAGATTTTCACCTCGGTATCCACATTCTGGGAGCCATTACCTTGACGGATACTGGATTGAATGAAATAGTCGAGGTCCATCTTGGTAAAAGCCTTGGAGGAGTTTTCTTGATTGAGCTTGATGCCAAACAAACGCATGAACCCACGAGCACAAGCTGTAGCAAACTTCGAGATGGGGTAAAGGATACAATAAATCAAGAAAGTGGGCAATGCAAAGAAACGAAGTGCCCCATTGGGATTGATTTTAAATATGGTCTTGGGGAGAAACTCACCCACCACAAGAATGATAAGGGTAGAAATAATGGTATCTACGAGCAGCAACAACGCATGATTATCCATAATGTAGGCTCCAAGAAAGCCGTCGATAATGCGTGACATCATAATACCATAAACAACGAGGGCTATATTATTGCCCACAAGCATGGTAGAGATATAGTTGTTGGGATTATTATAGAATACGGCAAGCAACTTACCCGAAAGACTTTGACTATTCCTGTCCACCTCAAACCGCAACTTGCTCGATGAGACGAAAGCGATCTCCATACCCGAGAAGAAGGCTGAAAAGATCATTGCGATAAGTAGAGATATACCAGTAGTGTCCATATTGAGGATTCGAAATTTTAGTTCTCATCAATGGGAACAACGGCTGTAGTATCAGCCATAGTCTCCCTTTCTTCCTGAATGGGGAAGACACCTTGAGTCTGTTTGATAGTGTAGTTGGTAAAGTCCTGATTGGAGGTGAATCCGATACCTGTGATGACGCGTTTCTGTTGACGGATGTGGATATAGAGGTCCGAGTACACCTGCTTTGTTTTCTGATTCCAAAAGAGCAATTGCGTATCGAACTGTTCGTCCTGTTCGTTCTCAATATGCACATTACCGCGCAACTCCCATAATTCTTCCTTGTCGTAGTAATAGGCAGTATCAGCTACAATGGTGGCATCGACTATGAGATCGTTATTGAACTTCTCCAGATAGATTCCCTTCTCGAATGTCCATCTCGAAGGAACAAGACGGTCAAAAACCTGCCATTCTTCGGTGATAATCTTATAGCGCACCACTCCTGAGTCACTGACATAACTCGACACACCACGGGTGACCATAACGGGGACCGAGTCCCGGTTGGCGATGGCCTCAGTCATTGGATTCTTGTTTCTGGAACATGCCGAAAACATAAACAGCATAACAATCGCCGCAACGACGATTGTTATGCCATAGTTTCTTCTATGTGACTGGCACGTTCTCGAGTCCACAGGAATCAACGTATTGTAGTAGATTCGTTGATTAGACCGCCAACATGGATTGTCTCACCCTCTTTCTTTCCAAGCATGAAGAGTTGCTCCTTGGAGGGGGTGTGGGTTGAGTATGCGGAAATCATCTTATTAGCCTCCTCGGCTACAGATTCATCTACACGCTTAGCCTGATAGAGACGATCGAGCACAACAAAATACTTACATTTGTCAAGAAGAGGCTCATCGTTCCACTGAGGAGCAGCTGCGTAAATGTTAGCCAAAAGGATGTAG
>JAZOPX010000037.1:0-5400 GCA_045655845.1 Bacteroidaceae bacterium | reverse complement strand
AGTAGCGTTCCGCGCTGTAGGTGGTGGTAGTGGCACAGAGTGCGACCTCGACCACTTCGACCTCGAGGACAAGGCGTGTTTCCAATTGGTGGTATGGAATCCCGAGGCCGATGAAATTATCGGTGGATACCGCTTTACCCGTTGGAAGATGGCCTCGTTCCACGATAATGGTCAGCCCTATGTGAACACCGAGCATCTCTTTGACTTCTCACAAAAGTTCATCGAAACCGACTTCCCCCATTGCATTGAGATGGCTCGTGCCTTCGTGCAGCCAAAGTATCAGAACGCTGCTGGTGGTCGCAAGGCGCTCTTCGCACTCGACAACCTTTGGGATGGTATTGGAGGACTCGTAGCCTCAGACCCTACGGTGAAGTATCTCACGGGTAAGGTGACCATCTACAAGACCAGCCCCGAGATGAGCCGTAAGGCGATGATTTACTACCTCGACATGAGTTTCGGCGACCGTGAGGGACTCATCACCTCCAAGCGTCCCGAGACCTGCACTCCTGAACAGGCTGCTTTCTTCAAGGAGATGTTTACGGGAGCAGACTATAAGGAGAACTATGCCATCTTGAACAACTATGTAAAATCGCTCGATGATAACATCCCGCCGTTCATCCATCTCTATATCGGGCTTTCACCTACGATGAAGACCTTCGGAACCACTTTTGACCCCGACTTTGGTGACTGCTACGATACGGCGATGATGATTACCGCTCATGACCTCTATCCTGAGAAGTTCGAGCGCTATATGGGTTCGTACGAGAGGTGTAAGGAGTACAAGAAATAGGCTCGAAAATATTAGGTTGGTTCCCATGTACGCTCAGGAGAAGATAAAACCATACGAAGGCAATGCCCATAAGCGTGAGCAGGTAGAGCAACTTTTCGACAATATAGCTCCTACCTACGATGCTCTCAACCATACGTTATCCTTCGGGTTCGATCGTACTTGGCGCAGAAAGGCCGTACGTACTTTGATGGCGTATAATCCGGCTACTGTACTTGATATTGCTACTGGGACGGGGGATTTTGCCTTGGCGGTAGCACGTAAGTTGAAGCTACGCCAAGTGATGGCTGTAGACATCTCTGAAGGGATGATGCGCGTAGGACGTGAGAAAGCTGCGCGTGAGGGTCTGCATGACGTAGTGCGCTTTCAAAAAGAAGATTGCAGCCATCTTTCGTTCGCGGATAATAGCTTCGATGCTGTCACAGTAACTTTTGGAGTACGCAACTTTGAGAACCTCGATGCCTGCCTTCGCGAGATTCACCGCGTTCTGAATAAGGAAGGTCACTTGATATTGCTCGAACTCTCCTATCCACACAAGAGACTCTGGAGAGCCTTGTTCAATATATATTCCAAGGTCGTGATGCCTGTTGTGGGACGTCTCATTTCGGGTGACAACAGTGCATACACTTATCTTCCCGAGACGATGGCCGCATTCCCGCAAGGTGAAGTCATGCGTGAGATTCTTCTAAAGAACGGCTTTTCTCAAGCTCGTTTCCGTCGTCTTACCATGGGTATCTGTACGCTCTATGTTGCCGAGAAATAAGATTAATGTTATTGATTAAGTAATACATAAATAGACTAGACACACTATGAAACATTCATTGAAAGAGTGGATTTTAACCACGCGCCCATGGTCGTTCCCTGCTTCGGCCATGCCAGTACTCACAACGTTTGCTTACATGACTTGGGTATGCAACTTGTATAGTCTCCCGATTGATTGGGTAAACGGTATTTTGGCTGTGATAGGAATTGTTTTCTTCCATGCCTCAGGTAATATGCTAAGCGATATACGTGATTATAAGAAGGGTGTCGACAAAGGGCTCGATTTCATGCCACTTGTCAATGGCAGCTTCACCACAAAGGAGTATATGCGCCTTAGTCTCACGCTCTTTGCTGTGGGCTTGGCAATAGGTTTCTATATCCTTTCACGCTCAGGATGGCCTCTTCTCTACTCTGCGGTATATGGAGCTTTCTTCACGCTCACCTATGCTACGTTCAAGTATTTTGCTTTGGGTGATTTGGTGATATTCCTCTCCTATGCCATCATCCCCATTATGGGTACTACCTATGCCACTATCAGTGAGTACTACACACCTGCCTTGGTGTTGGCATTACCCATTGGACTTATTACGGTGGGAATCCTTCATGTCAATAACACGCGAGACATCGAGTCGGACCGTGATGCGGGGATACGCACCTTTGCTATGCTCATAGGTCGCAATGCATCCTTGAAGCTCTACGCTTTTGAGGTGCTCTTTCCTTTTCTCTTAATCATTGCCACCATTTTCTGTGGTTGGCTTCCTTGGTATAGTCTCATTGTGCTGTTGGCTGTGCCTAAGGCTTGGCAAAATGCACGTACCGTACTGAGTGCAAAGAAAAAGGGCGCACAGGTACTCGCCCCTGTCGATGCTGCTACAGCTCAGCTACAGCTCATCTTTAGTCTTCTGCTCACGATATCACTGTTCGTTGCAGCTTTCGTGGGATAATTTAATGGCTGGATTCACATGAAACGTCTTGTCCTTCCTCTGCTTACGGCTGCAGCGTTGTGGTTTCTCATGTTCAATCCATGGATATCGATGCCGCTGGATTTTTGGACCATGATGACCCTATCGGGCTGTATACTGCTGATGATGGCATTGCTCATCGACCCGCACTGGCTTGCCGATGTGAAGGTCTCTTGGAAAGGTTTCTTTACTGGTATCGCTTTGGCGCTTGTGCTATGGGGTATCTTCTGGGTAGGGGATAAGGTTGCCACATGGATGTTTCCCTTTGCAAGACCCCAGGTCGATACCATCTATAGCATGAAGGAGTCGCAGAGCGAATGGGTTATTGGTGCATTGCTGCTTTTCATTATCGGCCCGGCTGAAGAGATCTTTTGGCGTGGATTCGTACAGCGCAATATAAGCAAGCGATGGACTGCTAATGTAGGCTTTGTAGCGACTCTGCTTGTCTACGGGTTAGTACATCTGTGGAAGTTCAATTTCATGCTCATCATGGCGGCTTTTGTGTGCGGCCTTGTGTGGGGATTGGCTTATCGTCTTTGGCCAAAGCAACTCTTTGCGCTCATTGTGTCACACGCTGTTTGGGATACACTGGTCTTTGTCGTATGGCCAATTTGAGTAGAAGAACTCATAGTTCATAGCATGCCTCCTACTGCTCATCAATCGTTAAAAAGAACGCCCCTCATTGCTGAGGGGCGTTTCTTTTTGGGGAGTGCTCTATTACTTGATATAGACCTTTTTGTTATTTACAATGACAATGCCTGAAGTGGGCATGCTGCTGAGCTTCTGTCCTTGTAGATTGTAGATGGCTTTGTGTGCATGCTCTTTTACAATGGGTTCCTCGATTGATGTTGTTGTGATGTTGGGATTCTCGAGGATGTAGAACACCGAGCCATGGTCGCTCCATGTCCAGTTGCGTACGGCCATGGTAGCATCATTGGTTACGATACAAGCAAAATTGGTTGACCCGTCGCTATAACTTCCGCCTGCATGGAAACTGAAAGTGCCAGCATAGTCTCCGCTATTTTCGCGGATATTGTCAAGGGCGGTCTTTTCAGAGGTAAAGATATAGTCTCTTCCCGTACGTGTGACATACTCCTTCTTGGCGGGTTGGTACAAGTAGTACTTGTCACCCTCCTTGATGATCTGCCACACGACGGTCATATCAAAAGGGCTTACCTCCTCTTTATAGATGTTGACAACTGCGGTGTTAGAAGGCTCTCCGTTGTGTGAGGTGTTGGTTACACCGCGCAAGCTGAGGTAGGTGTCGGTGATGGTGCTATTCCATGCGAGGTAACCCTCACCGCTCTTGGCCTTGATTTGGTAGTACTTATCGTTGCTGAGTTCCGAGATTGAGGAGATCTGACGACACTCCTCAATCTTTTTGTACTCAACTTTGATTTCTTCTTTGGCGTTATTGATGGTAATCTCGTGAATGTAACCTTCGATGGGTGCTACTGTGAGCTGCTCCTTGCTGAAGAACTGGGTCACATCGAGTACATCTCCATCCTTCACGGTAATCTTACCATATGCTACACCACCTTGTTCATTGTCACCAACAATCTTCACGGTGTAGTGCCATACCTGTTGCATGTCACCGGCAATGCTCACATTGCTACCACGGAGGTACTCTGCGGGAATGGTATAGGTGCCGTCGGCATTGATCTCGTCGAATGGTACAACTACTTTAATCCAGTTGGGGTTACCGTTTTCATCGAGCTGCTCCTTGGCATTTACGTTGTAGCCATACTTGAGAGTGAATCCGTACTGTACGAATCCGTTTTCGGGGATGATCTTTACGGTGAGGGGAGTGTTATAGTCCATCTCATAGTTCTGCAATGCTCTTCCGTCCGCTGCCAATACGATGTCTCCATTAAGCTGCGAAGCGTTTACGATAACCTTGGGGCCATGTACATCGAGCATCACATCCACGATACCACCACCATCAGAGATGAGTGTGTTGCCTCCTGCGGGGTTAATGCTGTTCCAGTCTACCTTATAACGCATACGGTAGAATCCGTTGGCTGTGCCCTCGGGGATGGTGAATGTGGGTACGCCACCACCGATGGTGTTACCGTTTCCTGTGGTGCTACCATCGCTCTTGTACCAGGTATCACCAATTTGAACGGCGCTGTAGCTCACCACATCGCTACCCTTGGCGGGGGTACCATTGGTATTGAGCGTATCCTTGAAAACTCCATCGTTAGCCCAGTCTACATAGGTGTAAGCACTCATCCAAGCACCAGAGTAATTGAATGTAGGCTTGACTTGTGCACCTGCAGTGACGGGGAAGATGCCTGTGAGCGTATTGTCTGAGTAAGCTTTTTTGCTACGAGCGGTTGAGGTGTAGCTGTTATCACCCACGGTGAGTCCTACGCTGTTAAGCGCGCGGTCGCTGCGGCTGATGTTGGCTTCCTTGTCGTGTGTGAGTGCGTACTTCTCGGTTGTGAAGCGCTTGTCGGGGTTGTTGTCGATGACGATCTCGTCGAAGTAAGCTACCCAATCGTTCTCGTCGGCATGGGGTGAACGCACGTCGGGGACGATGATGAGCGAGTAGATGTCGATACCACTATTGGCATTTTCCTCCTTAGAGTATGAGAAGCCCTTGAAGCTCACTACGATGTCCTGCCAACCTGCACCAGGCTTCACTTCGGTGGTAGTGGTAGCCCAGAATTGCTCGTCCTCACCTGTCTGCCATTCCCAGCTCTTTTCGAGGCGCTTGCCGAGACCGATGACCATCATGCGGCTGTTGGCGGGCTTGTCTTTGAGATAAGTCATCACGTGAATGTATTGCAGCTGCTTGGTCATGCGGATAGGCTCCTTGAGGTCGATGCGTACACCATAGGTGTTGCTTCCATGGCGGCTGCGTTGGAATGCCACTACCTTACCAGT
>JAZOPX010000036.1:0-9033 GCA_045655845.1 Bacteroidaceae bacterium | reverse complement strand
CCAGGGTGAGGGCCAGCGCATGATGTGCTCGGGCTGTGCCTTCTTCCACAGGGCAAAGTCCACGGGGTTGCGCTTCTCGCTCTGTCCGTCGAGGTTGTCGCGCGAGGTGTTGAGCACGTCGTCGAGGTTGCGGCCCGAGAGTTTGCCGTAGCGGTGGTCGTGGTTGTACTTCTCTACGTCGAAGTATACCGAGCCTTCGCTCTCATAGGCGTAGCCATTGGCAAGGATATCCTCTACGAGTTTGATCTGCTCGATGATGTGGCCCGATGCGTGGGGCTCGATGCTGGGGGGAAGCACGTTGAGCGCCTCCATGGCCTTATGGTAGCGGTTCAGGTAGTGCTGCACCACCTCCATGGGCTCCAACTGCTCGAGGCGGGCCTTCTTGGCCACCTTATCCTCACCCTCATCGGCATCGTGCTCGAGGTGACCTACATCGGTGATGTTGCGCACATAGCGCACCTTGTAGCCGAGGTGCTGCAGGTAACGGAAGAGGATGTCGAAGGTGATGGCGGGGCGGGCATGACCCAGGTGGGCATCGCCATATACGGTAGGTCCGCACACGTACATTCCCACACGGCCCTCGTGCAGGGGCTTGAAGAGTTCCTTCTGTCTCGTAAGGGTATTGTATACTAATAACTGATGTTCCATACTTAATTCTCCTTATTACTAATTGAAATACAAAAGTAGTGCAAGCCGAGAGAAAAAGCAAGTTTACTTGCGTTTTTCCGAGGCACCGCCTACTTAAAAGCCATGCGAGCATGGATTAAAAGTAGTGCAAATTTTCGGAAGTCGAAAATTTGCACCCTAAATTAGCTTTTGGTCTTTAGCTATTGGCTTTTGGCAATGAACTCAAAGCTCAAAGCTCACAGCCCAAAATTACATATCGTATTCCAGTCCGTCGCCGCCGCCATACTCGGGCTGCATGCCTCCGTTGTCCATCTTGCGGGGTTTCTTGGCACGCATGTTACCGAAGCTGTAGGTGAGCGTACCGCTGATCTGTCGTCCACCACGGAAGTTGCTGCTCTCCTGGTAGAAGTCGGGGGTCCACTTCACCGAGTGGAAGCGGCGCGAGTTGAGCAGGTCGCGTCCATTGAGCGAGAGGCTCCACTTGCCGTCGGCAAACTGCTTGCGCACACCGGCATCGAGGCCATAGTTGGGCGCGCGGTAACCCTGTGCGATGACGCTCTTGGCATTGTACATACCCGTCACCTGTAGCGACCATGCCTTGGGCAGACCCACGGTACCCATCATGCGGATGTTCCATGAGAAGTCCTCGCTGGCGTCGCCATGCAGGTTGGTCCCATTGGGCAGCGCGAAGTTGAATTCGTCGAGCTTGTAGTAGAACATGTTGAGTGTGGTGGTGAGGTCGAGCTTGCCGAAGAGGCGGTTCTTGCCCACGATCTCTACACCCGAGGAGAGCGACTGCGCCACGTTGTCCGTAGTGCTGTACATGATGCCATCCTCCATGTAGGACACGCGCTGCATGATATCGTCGGTGGTGCGGTAGTAGGCCGATACGGAGAGCATGTGGTTCTCCCACGACTTGAGGTAGTTGAGCTCGAAGGCATTCGAGTACTCGGGCTTCAAGAGCGGGTTACCGAACGAGATGTTGGTAGAGTCGCTGATGTTGTGGAACGAGTTGAGCTGCCCTCCCCAAGGACGGCGCACACGCTTGGTGTAGTTGACCTGCAACTCATTGTCATTAGGCAACTGGTACGAGAGGAACACGCTGGGGAAGAGCTGGAACACGGGATCGATCTTCTCGGGATGGGTGCTGATGGCGCCATCCTTCTTGTGGTGCGAGTCGGTAGACACCGCGTAGTACTCACCGCGCAGACCCACTTGGTAGCCGAAGTTCTGCCACAGCTTGCCCGAGTAGGTGGCATAGAGGGCGTGCAGGTCGCGGTTGTAGATGAAGCGGTTGTATAGGTTCTCTATCTCCTGTTGACGATTGGGGGCGCCATAGGTCGTCACAGGGTTGTTCTCACGAGTAAACTTGCCGCTATAACCTGCCTGCAGCTTATGGTTCTCGTTGAAGGCATTCTCATAGTCGAGCAGTAGCTCGTATTCGGTATTGTTACCGCTGCTTATCTGCTCTTGGAACGAACTGTACAGGGGCACATATTGCGAGCTCTCCAACGGAACTGCCACGCAGGTAGTATCTCGGTATACGTTACGATTGTCGTTGCTCCAGTTGTGGCGCGATGCCGTGAAGTCGAGCCAGTGCGTGGTGCTCCACTCGTGACGATAGCCCAAACTGAGATTATACATCAGCATGTCGCCGGTGCTCTCTGTGGTACGCTGACGCTTATTGTCGATATTCTCTCCACGGACGGTGCCATGTCCCGAGGTGTAGTTGATGGCGTTGGTTCGGTTGGGGCTACCCATCATGTTCATGAAGTCAACAGAGAACTGGTCCTTCTTGGTTGCATACCATGTCAATCCAGCACGGGCAAAGATGTTGCGTCCGTTCATGTTGCCGTGGCCGAACTGGTCGAGATAGGTCGTGTCGGCCCCGCGGTAGTTTTCGCGATAGCTCGTGTTCTCGTTGCGGTGATGACGCTCGCGGTAGTTCACGTTGGCGTAGGCATCGAGCTTGCCGCTGCTGTAGTTGATGTTGGCACTCGTGTTGTAGCCACCGAAGTCGAGGTCATACATGCTCGCCCCGGCCTGTGCGCTGCCATAGTAGCCCGCCTTGCGGTCGCGCTTGAGCACGATGTTGATGATGCCCACCGTACCCTCGGGGCTATACTTCGCCGAGGGGTTGGTGATGACCTCGATGCGCTCGATGCTCTCGGCAGGCATCTGCTCCAGGATGTCGCCCTGGTTGTCGGCCGTGAGGCCCTGTGCCTTGCCATTGATCCACACCGTCACGCTCTCCGAGCCGCGCAGCGATACCGTGCCCTCGGTGTCGACCTCTACGGAAGGGATGTTCTGCAGCACCTCCGATGCCGAGCCACCCGTAGCGGCGATGGCCTGATCCACGTTGAAGACCTTCTTGTCGATCTCAAACTTCATCTGCGAGCGTATGCCCGTCACCTCCACCTCCTTGAGCATCTGGTTGTCCTCGCTAATGGCAATCTGCTTGAAGTGCGCATGCTTGGCCGTTGCCGAGAGGGTAAAGTCTCGTGTAGTGTTCTGGTAGCCGATGTACGACACCGTGAGCACATAGCTCCCGTACGCCAGTTCATCGATGCGGAAGGCGCCATGTTCGTCGGTGATGGTGCCGCCAGCCAAGTGGGTGCTCCCCTTAGGAGTGACCACGATGTTGACAAACTCCACCGGGTCGCCCGTTATCTCATCTACGATCTTGCCTCTCACGCTACCCTGCGCCATCGCAGCGCCCAGTGGGAGCAATACTCCTACGAGGAGGAGTAATATGTTTTTCTTCATCTGTAAATTGTGAATAGGTTATATATCTGTTCTTTGACTCCTCACAAAGCCAAGGGTTTAATTTGAGTTTGCAAAATTAGCGCAAGGCGAGAGAAATGCCAAATTTATTTAGGCATTTCCGAGCCGCAGCCTAATTTCAAGCCGCGTAGCGGATTAAAGATAGTGCAAGCCGAGAGAAAACACAAGTTTACTTGTTGTTTTCCGAGGCGCAGCCTATCTAAAAGCTGCATAGCAGATTAAAGATAGCGCAACTGACGCATGAGCGGCAACGCGATATGAAAGTGCTGCTTGCGACAAAGGGGAGGTTTATCTCCCCCAGAGGAGCGTGCTTTAGCACCATTAACTTCAGTTTCCCAGAGGAGTTCCAAGCTTGTGTAGTTTACACCGTAGAGAGAGGGAGTGCAGTGTTTATGGGATAGGGTCTAAAAAAGTGAGGAGGCACGCCATCGCGACGGGCCTCCTCGAAACAAAAACCATGAGAAAAAAGTTATTGTTTTCTTTAATGTGGATTATTCCCCGGTGTCCCAGAGGTTGCCCCAGGTACCACGACGGTGGTTGCTCATCACGGCATCGTCTTCGGTGGTGTCACCAAATATATTGAAATCCTTAGTTGATGCCGCCAACATCTCCACAATTTCCAATTCTGCAATCTCCATCTGAGGAGCGATATATTGTTTCTTATTCATAATCGTATATCGTTTATTAATAATTACTTAATCACAACTTTCTTGCCATTCACGATGTAGATGCCCTTGGTGGGGTTTGCTACGCGCCGTCCTTGGAGGTCGTAGATGAATTCTGAATTCTGAATGGTGAATTCTGAATGTTCAATTCCAGTGCTGTCGTCGCCAGCGAAGCGGATGCGTAGGGCATTGACACCCGCTGTTGCAGGTACTTGCAGGTAGGCCTTATTATTGTAAACCTTGAAACCTTCATCCTTACGATAGAAGCCTGCAACACCCTCCTTTACAGTGAGCACGTAGTTGGTAGAGCCATCGGTGGGGAGTTCTACTGCTTTATGTTCGTAGATACCGGCATAACCAGGCATTAGGTTCTTGGTCACATCGGTTTCGCCCTTAGTATCGGCCAACTTGAAGGAGTAGGTACCAGGTTTGCCACAGATGAGCGCACCGGTTTGGGCGGGGATGATGCCATCCTCGACCTTGGTCATCGTGAGGGTACCCGTTGCACCGTCTATCTCGGGCTCAGCAGTAGCCACATAGGCAGTCACGCCCTCGGGCACTACCATAGCATCGTTGGCATAGAAGGTACCAATCTCATACTGACCGATGGTGCTGTTCACCACAAAGGCCTCTTTCTGTTCCTCGGGAGTCAGCAACTCGGTGAGGTCGATGGGCTTGTACACGATGCAGTAGGCGAAGGTGCCATTGTCGGGGTCTTCCTCGTAGAGGAAACCTACGGTCTTGCCATCGGGGAGCAAGGTCATGGTAGAGTATGCTGAGCCGATGTATGATACTTGTGTCAACTCTTGCCATCCTGTAGCAATCTCTGCTGCGGTATAGTCCTTCTCGGGGTCGAGCACCTTGTAGAAGATAGCCACATTACTGCGGTCCTTGCCTTGGTAGCCACGCTTGGGGTGTGAGTGGAGGAGCACATTGCCCACACGCAACAACTCACCATTACAGTCGGCAGAGACGAAGCTGCTGGTTACCTTGGTGTCGCCAGCCTTAATTTCCCATTCACCGATACCGTTGGCCTTGTCATCCTCGCCATTGCCATAGTTGAAGATATTGAAGTAACGGCCACCGCTCTTGCGCACACTCACCACGAGGTCTCCATTGGGAAGTTCCTCAATGGTAGTTTCATTACCTGCATCGCAGCACATACCTTTCTCAAGGCTACCACCGAGCATCTTCCATGTAGCACCGAAGTCATCAGAGTAGAGCGCGTAGTTGGGGTAGATGCCGTTGCCATCGTCATTGGTGGCTGCCACGCCGTAGATGCGGTAATACTTGGCACCGGGAGCCTTATAGGTAGATGATTGCAGGATACGTCCTGAAGTGATGAAGCCAGCATAGAAACCGGGGAAGAGCACATTCTCATCACCGAAGAACTGGTTGGTCAAGTCAGTAATCTCCCAAGTATCACCATCATTCTCCGTAACGATACGTGCCACGCTATTGTGGCTGGTAGCCGTCGCCCAATTGAAACGCTGCTTACCTGCTACGGCCATCACGAGTGTCTTATTGCTTTCGCGGTCAGACACCACAGCCGCATCACCGAAGCCCACATTGAAGACATTCTGATTGCCACCTTGACCATCGGCTACGAAGTCCTCGGCGGTCCAACTCTTCTTATCCCAGTTATCATAACTTTCGGTGCTGCGACGGAACATGATGTCCACCTCACCCATGCCTATGTCATCACCACAGGTGCGGTAGTCGCTGATGGCGAGCACCTTGCCACTCTTGGTCACGGTGATGGCAGGGATACGGTAGGGAGCATTGATGTCCTCGCTACGATACCAGTAGAGGTACTGGTAATCGTTGGCCTCGTCGATGCCGCACGATACGGTAACTCCCTCTGCGGGGATTGCATCAGCGGTATAAGTGTCAGCATATCCTTCGCCTACCTTGAAGCCATTAAAGGTGTAGCCACGATATTGCCAAGCGCGTGTGAGGGTGAATGACTGTCCTGCGGGGAGGTAAATCTTGCTCTCTCTACCAGGCTCAACGATAATGTTACCGGTCACACCGTTGCAAGTGCAACCCACCTCAATGAGACGAGTGTTGGTGGGAAGGGGTTGTGTACCTTCCAGCTCATAGTTTATGGTCAGCGGATTCTTTGACATGATGCGGAAGAGCCAATCACTACCAGTGCCATTGTACAACTTGATGTCATAGCCCACACCGCCATACATATTGAAACCAACATTGGCGTCAGTGCTGCTGGCGGGTGCTATACGGTAGCTGCCATCCTCCATGGCCTTCAGTTGCAAGGGAGTTGCGTCGGCTACTGCCACCATCGTTGCTGCACTTCCATCTCCGGTACCTGCTACCTTCACGGCATAGTCAGCACCTGCCTTATGGTTATACATCAAGAAATTGTCTGAAGTACCTACGAAGTACCACATCTCATTCTCGGTATAGGTACACGCACCGCTGTTGAGCGCCTTGTTTGCAAAGTCATTAACTGCATTCAGCTTGATAAAATAGCTGTTGTTATCATCATTGTAAATCTGCACGGGGGCAGCCTCGGCAAGAGTTGCTCCAAAGAATGAGGGGGTAAAGTTAGCTGTGAGGGTACGGTCAGCATCCATTGAAGCGATTGTAACCTCTTTGACCAATGACTGGTCACCCTCAGAGAAACCTGTGAAGGTATATGTAGCATTACCAGCAGCACTGAGTGCAGACTCTGTGATCGTAAAGCCTACAAATGTGGTCCATGTAGCAGGAAGCGTCTTTGTCTCGCCATTCCATGTTGCCGATACGTTAAACTTACTAGGAGCGTTAATAGTGAGTGTTACGGCCTCCACCTCTTCGATGACAAAGTCGTGTCTGTCTCCGCAGATGCTGCTACAACGATCGGCACGATTGCCTGAGTTGTCGTGGAGTTCCTTAGAACCACTATAATTTGACGTTAACGTAAGATATCCGAGCTCACGTGTAGATGCCGCAAATGTCCAGCAATTCGCACCATTTTTATCTGCACCGATGCTGTGTGTGTCCTTTACATAAGTGCCTGTTGCAACATTCTTGAGACGGTTACCCTCGTCGAGCAGGAAGATGGTGCCAAGATAGTTGCACGCATCGGCAGATTTCATTGACATCTGACCGGTTTTTGCTGTTTGGTTATTATAGATGCTTGAAGCATCGATATAATTACCGCTTTTACCCTTAATGCGGTAGTACTTACCCACCTCGGGGACATTCAGTGCGAACGACTCAGCAATAGCATTTATCGCAGCAATAGTCTCTGCCGCATCGATAGCAGTTTTTACACCAGCAGCAGTGTAGAGTTTTTCTCCATTTGCGGTGTATGAATAGTAGCCCAAAGCCTCGCCCAGCTTGTCGGCATTGGTCTCTACACCGCTTTTAGCTGTAGCCTTAGCAGCAGCTATTTCCTCTGCTGTGGGGGCCTTTACTTCCACTACGAAGTTGCTCACCTTTACAGGTTCGTTTGCTCCACTCAACACGAATTCTGCGGTTTGGGCATTGACGTTCTTTACAAGGAGTGTCTGTCTAGTAGCTGTTACCGCATATTCTGTACCTCCAACAACAAATTTCTTATCTCCTGTACCTGAGTTACCGAACGCATAGTCAAACGAATATTTTACGATTTTGTATCCTGCGGGGACGGTAAGCGTATAGGTGCTACTACCTGCCTGTCCTGAATGCAACTGGATGAGCCCCTCATGGCTATTCATGTTACTAGCAGGGCAGGTCAGTGTGAGGGTACTGCTTGCGTGTGTCCATGAAGTTCTGTAATTACCACTGCCATCAAATGTTCCTGCAGACATATCTACAGTGTATTCTGTAAATTCAGGGAAACGAATCTGAGCTATCTGTTCATCGCTGAGTGCGCTATCAAATACCTTAACCCCTTTGATCGTTCCATTGAACACTTCGCCATTACCTCCAGAATGCTCTCCACCACCGATATAGATTTTAGCATCTTCATGGGCTGCTTTCACCATCTTGGGAGTAGCGATCTCATAGCCACTCATAAAGCCATCTGCATGTCCATTAACTTTTTCAAATTCTTTTACGCCATTCACATATGCCTTAAAAGTTATGTTCTCTGGATCAATGACATATACAACCACCAAATTCTTAGTATTAGCAGTAATAGCAGCTCCACCAGTGAAGCGGTCACCGTCTCTCCACGAAGCAAGATAACCCACATCGGAACCATTCATTCCATAGGCTACATAACGCGAGTTCTTTCCCTCTGCGGAAGAGTTTGTTGCTTGAGTGGGGTCAGAAGTCGCAAATAGAGCTCGACGACCCGAAACAGTAGCAGGTGCATCAACCAATACAGCTACAGTTAACTTATCCAAAGCAAAAACTTTCTCTGCGTCAGTCGCACTAAGTTCATAAGGATAAGAAGTGCCGATTTGGTCCTTCTCTAGTTCCAAAACGGGGGTCTGCGCCCACGCCACATTGCATACCAGTGCCATGAGGAGGCACAGGGTGCTTTTAAGTAATGTTTGTCTTTTCATTGTGTAAGTGTTATATTGATTTTAGTGTTGTCTGTGCGCTATAGGGACTAAGAAAAACATACACTACCGCAAGGCACGACATTGTGCCCTACGATAGCGTATAGGTTAGCAGTACACGAAGCCTCCGTCCTTAGGGGGGGGGTATTGCACATCTTTGATTCTCAGTATATTAAGTGTTTATATGGTCCTCGTCATCATCATGTGCTCTCACGGCACACCTCATCAGATGCAAAGGTACGATATCCCCTACACACTTGCAAGTTTTTCAGCAGATTTATTAATTTTAACCTTTTTCAGGAAAAGACAGACAAAGCCAGGGTAGTCAGTAGTCAGTAGTCAATTAAAATACGCACTCTCCCGATACGAGAAAATAGTGAATGGTAAAAACTCTTATTTTTGTATTAGATATACGTAGTATATATAATACTTAAATAAGCCCTAAATAATAGTGCATACTT
>JAZOPX010000035.1:0-2445 GCA_045655845.1 Bacteroidaceae bacterium | reverse complement strand
TCTCAACGATACCGACCCACGCAACTGGCCCAACTACCGAGATGAGTTTATCCCCGACTACCTTGCTCTCATCGAGACCTTGCGTGAAGCCAATCCCGACGTCGAGGTATGGGTGTGCCGCATGACGCCCATCTTCCACGGACATCGTCGTTTCCAGTCGGGTACACGTGACTGGCATGCCCAGATACAGCAGGCTATCGAAGAGGTGGCACTGTTGGCCGACGTACATCTGATCGACCTGCACGAGCCGCTCTACCATCGTCCCGACCTCTTTGCCGACGCCCTTCACCCCGACGCTGAGGGTGCCGAGATTCTGGCAAAGACCGTATATTCATCCATGACGGGAGACTATGGCGGACTCAAACTCCCTGCTATCTATAGCAGCAACATGGTGATACAGCGCGACAAGCCATTCGTCCTGCGCGGCACAGCCAATGCCGAACGTAAGATTACCGCGACACTCGGCAAGGAGAAGCAACGTACTACCACGGAGCCTGATGGTTCATGGGAGATTACCTTCAAAGCCCGCAAGGCTACAAACGAACCTCTGACGCTCACTGTCAGCGATAAAGACACCGAGATTACCTTGACCGATATCCTCGTTGGTGAGGTATGGCTCTGCTCGGGCCAGTCGAATATGGTATTCATGCTGCGTCAGGCCACCAACGCACAGGCCAACATCGACGAAGCACTCACCAAGAAGAATGTGCGTGTCTACGACATGCGTCCATGGGTATATACCGATGCCGTGATGTGGGATAGCATCTCGCTTGCTGCCCTCAACCGCCTCGACTACTATGTCCCCACCCAGTGGGCTGCCCTCACTCCGGACAACACTCCCCACTTCTCGGCCATCGCCTATCACTTCGGTGCCATGCTGGCCGACTCGCTTGACGTACCCGTAGGACTCATCTGCAACGCCGTAGGTGGTGCTCCCATCGAGTCATTCATTGACCGAAAGACCTTGGAATTTCACCCCGAGCTGGTGGATATCCTCACCGACTGGAAGCGCAACGACCGCATACAAGACTGGGTGAGAGGTCGCGGAGCATACAACATCCAGTTGAGCAAGAACCCCATGCAACGCCACCCCTATGAGCCTTGCTACCTCTACGAAGCCGGTATCGCACCTTTGGCAGGCTTCCCTCTGCGTGGTGTCATCTGGTATCAAGGCGAGTCGAATGCCCACAACGTAGAACTCTTTGCTACCGAGTTCCCTGCCCTCGTCAGCAGTTGGCGTCGTGCATGGGGCGATGAGGAGATGCCCTTCCACTTTGTGCAACTCTCCAGCATCAGCCGTCCCTCATGGCCTCACTTCCGTGACGTGCAGCGTCAGTTGGCAGAGGAGATCGACCATTGCGAGATGGCCGTATCGAGCGATAAGGGCGACTCATTGGATGTACATCCACGCGACAAGCGCCCCATCGGAGAGCGTCTCGGCCGCATAGCCCTCCACCACGACTATGGCTACAAGAAATTGGTGCCTTCGGGTCCTGCCATACGTGATGCCCGTAGCAGTGGACGTACCATCGTGCTCTCCTTTGACCATGCCAAGGGTATGACCACTTCGGACGGAGCGCCCTTGCGCACCTTCGAGATTGCCGACGAGCATGGACTCTTCTATCCGGCCGATGAGATTGAGATCAAGGGCAGCTCCATCTATCTGCGTAGCAAGATGGTGAAGCGTCCCAAGCGTGCCCGCTACGGATGGCAACCCTTCACACGTGCCAACCTTGTCAATGGCGCAGGACTACCCGCAAGTACGTTTGAGATAGAAAGCAAGTAACAAGTACAGTGCGAACTCGAAACGAGGGAGGCTACAGCAATCGTGCTGTAGCCTCCCTCGTTAATTGTTGTAGCCTTGCTCAAACGAAGGTCTTAGGCTCGAAAATCTACTTTCGTTCCAAGTCTATGAAGGTATATGCCTGTGCATGCTTCTCGTCGGCGGGATGTTCTTCGCGCAGGGTCTCGGCCCACTCTTCGGGGTTCCATTCCGGGAAGAAGGCATCAGCCTCGGCTGGTGTATCATCTACAAGTGTCAGATGGATTCGTTTGGCGAGGCCGAGCGTCTGTCTATAGAGTTCGCCGCCACCGATAATATATACATCTTCCGTGTAGTCACACTGCATCAGTGCCTCCTCGATACTACGGTAGCACTCGGCATTTTCGTAGTGCAAGCCCTCTTGGCGGCTCAGCACGATGTTGCGTCGATTGGGCAGAGCACCCTTGGGCAGCGACTCGAAGGTCTTGCGGCCCATGATGATGGTGTGCCCCGTAGTGAGCGCCTTGAAGCGCTTGAGGTCATTGGGCAAGCGGTAGAGCAACTGGTTGCCAAGGCCGATAGCATTGTTCTTGGCTACGGCCACGATGATGGAGACATTGTCGAGAGGGACCTCCCCCATCCCCCTCCCGAGGAGGGGACTTCCTGTTCCTATGGTATTCATT
>JAZOPX010000034.1:0-5348 GCA_045655845.1 Bacteroidaceae bacterium | reverse complement strand
GGCATTAGTACTCCAGGGAGTAATCATCTCGCGACGCGGACCGATGAAGAATCCCTCCATCGCTTCGCCCTCTACGAGTTCGGCATTGCCAAACAGCCAACTAAGTTTCTTGATAGTTTCCTCGCCGGCCTGCTGCATGGTCTCAGCAGCAATAACGCTTCCGGCCTGTGATTTGAAGAAAAGAATCATTGTAGTATATTATAAAATGTTGTTTTCCTAATAGACTACAAAGTTACAATAAAAATTCTAATTATGCGACAACTGCATCATTTTACTTACAATACCCAACAAGAAAAATTTTAGACAAAGAGAAACTGCAATTTGGAGCGCTCCAAATTGCAGTTTGCATATATCCAAATACCAGTTTGGATGGTTCCAAATTGTTACTTCACCTCGCGGATGAGTCCCGTCTGGTAGGCATAGAGCAACTTGCGCAGGGCCTCGATGCGGTTACGGATGTCGCGTCCCTTATCGGTATCTCCGACATGGATGCGCTCAGAGTGTTTCTCCACCAGGTGACGCGTGCTCTTGATGTCGGCACCGCCACGAATGGCCTCCTCGGTAGAGGTGAAGGGCTGATGCTCCACAAGTTGCATTCCGCGAGAGTGATACACGAGCGTATAGCCCGCAATACCTGTGGTCGACTGATAGGGTTTCGAGAAACCACCGTCAATGACGATGAGTCGGCCGCTGGCCTTCATGGGATTCTCGCCCTTGAGGGTCTTCACGGGGATATGTCCATTGACGATATGGCGATGGTCGCCCTCTACGCCAAACTCCTCGAGCAGGAGGTCTACCGTAGCATCCTCATTGCGCAGGGTGTAGTAGTGTCCCTTGGTCTCCTTCATCACCGCCTTATCCTTGAGGAAGTAACGTTCGAAGGTCGCCATGCGGTCCTTGTCGAAGGTGGGCGCATTCTTGCCACACCACAGGTACCACAGGTAGTCCACGGCAAAGCCACGCAACGCAGCATCACTATCCGCAGAGTAAGCCACGCGAATGAGGCTGTCCACCTTGTCGAGCAGGGCACGTCCCTTGTAATATCCATCGTGCAGATATACCTCCTTGAGCGTGCCGTCAGCATTCATAGGGATAGAGGCATGGAAGAGCAGGTTGCCGTTGTACACAAGATACATGCTACCCTTGTCGAGCAGGCAGCGGATATGGCGTTGCAGCTTCTCACTCGTGGTAAACGAGTGAGCGATGCGCTCTATCACCTCGCTCTCCTCCACGCTCAGTTTGTAGGGGTCGGCAGGGTCAATGGTGGGGAAGTAGCACTCGCGCATACTGTAACGCTTGCCATCAATCGTGCAGATACCCTTCTCATAGTCTATCTTGTCGAGCAGCAGTCGGTCATCCATCTCATACTCCGGGTGACGGCGGATAATCTCCGCCTCGAGTTTGAACTGCAGCACGCTCACCGCCTTATGCATCTGTGCCATGAGACGACGTGTCTTCTCACTGCAGGTGACACCGTCGTCGAGCTTAGGTCCGAACTCCTCACAAGGGTCGTCCTTATATACGTCCATGGCGAAGATGGCCAGGTGCAGGAGGTTGATACCATAGCCATCCTCAAGCACCGAGAGGTTGCCGTAGCGCATACAGAGGCGCAACACATTGGCCATACAGGCGCGGTTGCCCGCCGCTGCACCCATCCACAGCACGTCATGGTTACCAAACTGGACATCGAAGTTCTGGTATTGGCACAAGGTATCCATCACAAGATGTGAGCCCGTGCCGCGGTCGAAGAGGTCGCCCACGATATGCAGGCGGTCAATAGCCAAGCGCTGGATAAGGTTACATATTGCCTCTATGAAGTTGTCCGCTTGATCCGTGTTAATGATGGCCTCTATGATACCCTTAACATAGCGGTTCTTGTTGGTCATGCCCGTCGACTCGTGAAGCAACTCCTGTATAATATAGGAGAACTCCTTGGGCAGTGCCTTGCGCACCTTCGAGCGGGTATACTTGGACGAGATGTTCTGACATACCGAGATGAGTCTGCGCAACGTCAGGGCATACCAGTCGTGCATATCCTCGCCCTCGTGCTCGGCCTTGATGAGTTGCAACTTCTCTGCAGGATAATAGATGAGCGTGCAGAGTGCGCGTACCTCCTTGTCGTTGAGTTCATCGCCCAATACCTCGCGCACCTTACGCTTGATATCGCCCGACGCATTCTTCAGCACATGTTGGAACGCCTCGTGCTCGCCGTGGATATCAGCCAGGAAGTGCTCGGTACCCTTCGGCAAACCCAATATCGCTTCGAGGTTTATAATCTCTGTGCTCGCCTCAGCCGCGTTGCGGAAACTACGCGACAACAGTTGCAGGTAGTTCAGTTCCTGCTGTATCTCTTCGGGGGTATATTGATATACGTTCATAGACACAATACTTGCAATACTGCAAAGTTACAAAAAGCAAACGAATAAACAAACAAAAAAGGGGAAAGCCTGCGCCCTCCCCCTTTCATATCAAACGAGTTTGATTACTTCAGTGAGTAAACAACATCATCCTCTACCTCAACGGCAGCGATCTTGCCCTCACGGAGCAACCAACCCAAGCCAAGGAGGAAGTCATCCTTCTTCTGCTTAGTTTCCTTCTTAATTTCCTTGAAGGTCAAACCTTCCTTACCATCAAGTGCATTCCAGATGAGACCTGCATTTGCACCAGCTTTCTCTGTCAACATAATCTTTTTACTATTTTAATTGTTTAACACCTTTTTAATAATTCAACCTCACCAAATCGGATGCAAAGATAATGCATTTCATGTTATATAACATAATTTTAAGGACATTTTCTTACTTTTCGCCCTCATTTTATGCATTTTTCCGTCTATTTGCCCAGATTCGAGCTGCCGTTTCCACCATTTTGGCACAGGGACGCTTGGCGTAATACGCTGTTGTGCGCTCCTCGGGATTGGGTTCCTGAGGCTTACGTTCGCGCAGTCCCAACAGTTCGGCACAGATGAGCGAGCCGTTCTCGCGGCGGAACTCCTCGGCCAGTTCCTGCACGAAGGCATAGTTGGCCGCCTTTCCCTCACGGTCGTTAGGGTCAGTGCTACCTGTCTCCAGTCCAGCCAGGATAAACATACCACACGCCGCGCCGCATGTCTCGCGCATACGGCCTATACCGCCACCAAACGAAGCCGACATCTTCAGAGCCTGCTCCTCGGTATATCCATACTCGTCGGCAAAGGCTGCCGTTACTGACTGTGCACAATTGTAACCCATCTTGAAGAGTTCAACGGCACGGAGGATTCTTTGTTCGTTGTCCATAGTGTATTTTGTTTAGAGTTTAGAGTTTAGGAATTAGCGTTTAGGGGTTATGAATTAAGGGTTAAGGGTTATGAGGTATGGGTCGTAAGTTGCGAGTTCGAGTTAGGAGTTAGGAGTCGTGGGTTTGAGTTAGGAGTCGTGAGTTTGAGTTAGGAGTCGTGAGTTGCGAGTGTCCACTACGGCGGAACAGTGTTCCGCCCCACATAACCACCACTACCCTCCCCTACAGATCATCGCCGCCATATCATTGAGTGTGAGGCATTGGTCGCGCCGTATAGTGCGCCGCTCGTTATGGTGCTCCCAGGGGGCAAGGATGAGCATCCGCCCCTCGGCACAAGCATCGAAACGCCGCCCACCCGGCTTCGCCAAGTCCGTAAATCCATTCTCTTGCAGCAGTATCAGCGGATAGCCCGCCTCGAAGGCCGCCCTCATCACCGCCTTCTCGCCCTTCGAGATGGAGGGCGACACCAATACCGCCCCCTGCCGTGCCTGATCGAGAAAGTACGTCTTCTTCTCCTCTATCTCGGCATCGGTGAGACGGCGCGAGCACATCACTTGCAGCCGCACGGGTCGCACCAAGAGATCGCGGTTTCCTATCGCCGAGAACACCTCGCCACCCATCTGCAGGTTACGCTGAACACGGAAGAGGTCGGGACGCTGCCGTTTCATCAGCAGGCGACGCGGGTTATCGCGCAGATAGTCTATCCATCGCTGCAGCTGACCCTCGTTATCGAGGATGCCATCGGTGTAGCCTATGCTCCACAGCAAGCCATGTTTACGATCATCGAGACTGCGATCACGCTTACCATCCGTCCGTAGGGACTGCAGAGGCTGCTGCTGTTGAGGTTGTTGCGGCAGCTGAGATTGCTGAGGTTGTTGTAGCCGTAGGGGCTGCTGCGACCGCAACCCTGTCTCCGTACGCTGCGGCACCATCGCAGCCGAGTGAGCAGCCGCGAGCACCAGATCCCTATATGCCTTGTTCGTGGCAGCCTTGAAGCCTTTGATGACATGCCCCAGGTGATGGGCCATGCGCTCCCGCACGAAGAGGATGCCATGCAGGTGGTCGGGCATCATCTGCAGGGCTATGACCTGCACTTCGGGGTAGTAGTGGGGGATGCCCATCCACGCCTCCTCAACGGCACGGCCCAATGGCGAGAGCACGATGTGTGGTGCTCCCTCTGCGCCGTGAGGCACCTGCAGGTCACCAGCCAAGTGGCCGAGCAAGGGGCGACGCCCCTCCACGGTGATGGTGATGAGGTACATGCGGCGTGCCTCATAGTCATGTCCAAGGCGACGACGCGTCATCGAGGGTACTGTCTCCCCTGCGTAGCGTCGCTTGTCAGCAAGGTATTTAGCGATGTCCTCTTTTTTAGACATTGGTCGTAAGCGAGATTGTTTTCTCCTGGGTAAAGGTAGGGCTTTTAGTTGAGACTCACGCAAAAATCAGTAAAGAATCTTTATCATTTACACAAAAACAAACAAAGGGGTGCGTGGCGCACCCCTTTGTGTCGGTTATTGTATGAGAGAAGATTACTTCACAATCACCTTAACTTTGTTTAAGTTGTTTACGTTCGGCATAATCAAAGTATACTTTGCCTCTGCTCTCACTTAATCACAACTTTTTTACCATTAACAATGTAGAGACCCTTAGTCATCTCTGTTACGCGACGACCATGGATGTCGTAGATAACAGCATCAGTGCCTACAGAGATATTGTCGATACCATTGGGGAAGGTAATCTGTACAGTGAGTACGATATCCTCAGCAGGAGCCTTGAACGACATCATCTGCATGAACGAAGCCTTAGGCAAGGTGATGGTGTAGATGCCAGCGTTCTTACCCATGAAGACGTATGAGTTGCTGCCGTCCATGTCGCGACCATTCATATAATCGAATGACATAGAAGCATCGTTACCCTCAGCATCTACGATAACAGGTGTACCCTGGAAGTAGAACTCACCGTCGAAGTTCACCTTGATCACATCTTCAGTTGTAGCAACAGCAGTGAAGCCTTCCATTACATCCTCACCTACGGTCACGTTAGTAACGATGAGCGGAGTTGCAGGAGCAGCCTCG
>JAZOPX010000033.1:0-8094 GCA_045655845.1 Bacteroidaceae bacterium | reverse complement strand
GCGGTAAGGAAATTGTTGAGGTCGAGATTGAAGGCATACCAACGCTCTACGAACGCATTACCCTGACTCATGGCATGGGTATAGTAGAGTTGGGCCAATCGGTCCTCGGGGAAGAGTCCTTCGGTGGCCGCCTCCTCGCTCTCCGCTTCCTGCACGAAGTCGTACATATAGCGCGGATAGTTGCGGTCAGGTGTCTCCTCGGTGCGAGCAGCCTCGATGATGGCAAGCAACTCCTCTCGTGAGTAGAGTCCACCCTCGACAAGTTGTGCCTCCTTATCCTTTATTAATAATAGGAGGTTGGCATTATCGTAACTCAGGTAGATGAGGTCGAGCAGCGCACGGTCATCGGCAGCCAACTCGGGATAGTACAACTCGCGGAATTCACGCACGGTGAAACCCAACTTATTGTCATCGAGCGACAACTCCGGCAATCCGGCAATGAGGTAATAATAGTTTTGTTTCATAAAGTATTTGGGGCCTCCCCCTGCCCCTCCCGAGGAGGGGTGACTCAGTCATCCAGAACCTTGTTCCCCTCCTCGGGAGGGGTTAGGGGAGGCTGCTCTTAATTTAAAACAACATCTCAACCAACTCGGGACGGAGGAATGACTTGAAGAAATTCACAAACTCCTCCTCGCCGAAGTTCACCTTGTATGAGCCATCAGCAGGCTGGATGGTGAAGAGTGCCTTCTGGCCGTTCACCTCCTCGATGGTCACGCCCTTGTCAAGCAGTGCCTTGGCCTTGGCGGCAAAATACTTTTTCAATGCTTTGCCATCGGCAGCAGAGATTACGATAGGCTCATCGGCCACCCACTTCTCGGCAAGTGTCACCACGAACTTGCCCATCACCTCCTTGTCGGCTGTGAGTTCCTTCACGGCGTCGCCTACCACCTTGTCTGAGACGAGGGTTGCCACCTCGCTCTTGAGGGCGTTGACAGACTGGCCTGCAAAGAGACGAAGCTCTGACTTGGTGTTTTCCATCAACTCGGCAGCCGACTTCTGCGCTGCAGCCACGAGTGCGTCAGCCTCCTTACGTGCAGCCTCTACAATCTCAGCAGCTTGGGCATTGGCAGCCGCTACGATGCGTGCAGCCTCTTCGTTGCCCTTCTCTACTCCATCCCGAAACATCTTTTCGGTCAATTCTTGAATGTTCTTTTCCATTTTATAATCGATTTATTGTGTATTTTTTCATTAATTCGGCAAATGTACAAAATTAATTCCAATAAAACGGCAAATAGAAAAGAATAATTTGCAAAGTACGGCTTACAGATGCAGCTATACAAGAGAGTTCCCGAAAGTCTCTTCCACTTATGACCTACAACATGAACGGAGTATACGAACAGCCAAAAACAAAGAGTGGCACCACCTTCCGATGATGCCACACATAAAGCGAGCCTAAACCCTAATTGTCTGAAGCAGGATTACTCTGCAGCCTCGTCGCCTTTCTTGCGAATGGCGCGCTTGCGAGTTTTCTTCTCGGGAGCCTGTACAGTAGTCTCCTTTACGCCTGCCAATTCGGGGTCAATCATGATGCGTCCGCAGTATTCACACACGATGATTTTCTTGCGCATCTTGATGTCGAGCTGACGCTGGGGCGGAATCTTATTGAAGCAACCACCACAAGCATCACGCTGTACGTATACTACACCAAGGCCATTGCGTGTATTCTTGCGGATGCGCTTGAACGACTGCAACAAACGGGGTTCGATGGTAGCTTCGAGTACCTTGGCGCGGTCGCGCAACTTTTCTTCCTCCTCCTTGGTTTCAGATACGATCTCCTCGAGCTCGTTGCGCTTGTCCTCAAGAGCAGCAAGACGCTCTTCGAGCAGAGCATTGGTACGATCGATTTCCTCGTTCTTAGCCTTGAGATCGCCAGCATATTGACGGAGTTTCTTCTCGCAGAACTCCACCTCGAGAGTCTGGAACTCGATCTCCTTAGCCAAGAGGTCGTACTCACGATTGTTGCGCACATTGTTCTGGTCCTCGGTATATTTCTCAATCATTGCCTTAGCCTCTTCAATCTTGTTGCGACGCTTAGCCTCCTCGGACTTAATCTCCTCGATGCCGCCAGAGATATTGCCAATGCGTGTGCGGAGTCCCGCAACCTCGTCCTCAAGGTCTTGAACCTCAAGGGGAAGCTCACCACGGAGCGTCTTGATGCGATCAATCTCAGAGAAGATAACCTGCAACTGATACAATGACTTCAGCTTTTCCTCTACGGTAAACTCCTGAAGTTCCTTTTTCATTTCTTTTGCCATAAAATTACAAATAATTTATCGGGTTTGTATTGTTTGAAGTCTTTACTATTCTTAACTTGGGAAGCTGCTGACTCAGTATGTCGGACAACAGGTCTATCGTGTACTGTTCACTCTCATAGTGGCCCATCTCAGCAATCAGCAATTCATCTTCGTGACCAAAATAGTCATGATAACGCATCTCGCCCGTGAGGAAGACGTCGGCACCCAACGAGATGGCATTCGACAAGAGAAATCCGCCAGCACCACCACACAAAGCCACTCGACGTATCTTACGTCCACTCAAGCGATTATGACGAATACACTTGATTCCGAACAGAAGCTTTACTCGTTCGAGAAACTCGCGTTCATCCTCCTCCACTGCCAGCTCTCCCACCAAACCTGCTCCAGCAATCATGCCCCCAGGTCTTGCTTCGAGAAACGAAAGGTTTGTAAGGCCAATCTTCTCGGCCATACGATAGTTCACCCCACCCTCGGCATTGTCCAGGTTGGTATGAGCAGCATATATGCCTATACCCTTCTGTATGGCCTTGATGACGCAACGTTCCACATAGCTTTTCCCCGTGATGGACTTCAGACCATGAAACAACAAAGGATGGTGAGCAACAATCAAGTTACATCCCATCTGTTCGGCCTCATCGATGACGGCTTCGGTCACGTCCAAACACAACAAAGCCCCTGCAACTTCCTGCTCCGCTGTCAATCCTATTTGCAAGCCAGCATTATCGAAACTATCTTGCAAAGGCAGAGGCGCATAACGTTCAAGGGCGTCCAACACTTGTTTTGCCTTCATATTTCTCAAAAACGCTACAAAGGTACGAATAAGAGCGCGAAAAATCAAAGCCTACCTCGATTTTTCTCTACGAGCACGAGTATTTTCATGATTTTACCGAAAATAGACCAATAAACTATAAATAAGAAAACATTTTCCACGAAAACGCACCTATATTATATAATATTTGTTACCTTTGCAGAAATTGCGTGAGGTCATAACACAACCTTTGCGGAAAATAAAAAAGCAAAAGAAACTAATATATGCAAAAGAGCGACAGCATCGTTATTATCCCTACGTATAACGAGAAAGAAAACATCGAGAACATCATCCGCGCCGTATTTGGTCTGGAGAAGGTATTCCACATCTTGATTATCGAAGACGGTTCGCCTGACGGCACTGCAGCCATCGTAAAGGAACTACAGAAAGAGTTCCCCGAGCGCCTCTTCATGGTAGAGCGCACGGGCAAACTCGGACTCGGCACTGCCTACATCTGCGGTTTCAAGTGGGCGATAGAGCATAAGTACGACTACATCTTCGAGATGGATGCCGACTTCTCGCACAACCCCAATGACCTCCCGCGCCTCTACAACGCTTGCGCTGTAGAGGGTTATGACGTTTCCATAGGTTCGCGTTATATCAGTGGCGTAAATGTCGTGAACTGGCCCATGGGACGCGTACTGATGTCATACTTTGCATCACAATACGTGCAGATTGTCACCGGCATTAACATCAAGGACACCACTGCCGGATTCAAGTGCTACCGTCGTCAGGTATTGGAAACCATCGAACTCGACAAGGTGCGTTTCAAGGGTTACGCTTTCCAAATAGAGATGAAGTTTACCGCCCTCATGTGTGGATTCAAGATCAAGGAGGTCCCCGTCATCTTCGTCAATCGCGAGCTGGGAACATCGAAGATGAATAGCAGCATCTTCGGCGAAGCTATGTTCGGGGTTATGCAACTAAGATGGGACGGATGGTTCCGTGAATATCCCAAGAAACCACAAAACTAAGCTTAAAAATCATTTGTCCAGACTTAAACAAACACATACCCCATGGCTATTAAGAACAACGTAATGATCGTGCGCCAGAAGCTTCTGACGAAACTCGTAAGCCTTTGGAATGAAGGCCAACTTACTGAGAATATCGACCGCGTACCCATTGAGTTTGTACCACGCAACTCACAACATAGCGGACGGTGTTGCATCCATAAAAAGCGCGCCGTATTGAAACATAAGTCGCTCCCCCTCTTGGGCTACGACATGACCGATGAAACGGACGAGCTGATGCCGCTTGCCGACTATGCAAAGATGGCTCTTGAGCGCGACAAGATGAAAGACAACATCATGTGTGTCATCGATGAAGCCTGCTCATCTTGCGTGCGCACCAACTATGCCATCACCAACCTCTGCCGAGGATGTGAGGCGCGTGCCTGCGAACATGCGTGTCCCAAGAACGCCATCGAGTTTGATCCCGAGACCTCACAGGGAAAAATCAACAACAAGGTTTGTATCAGTTGTGGAAAGTGCTATGCTGCATGCCCCTATCATGCCATCGTATACATCCCCGTTCCTTGTGAAGAGGCTTGTCCTGTAGGTGCCATTTCAAAAGACGAATATGGCGTGGAGCATATCGACGAGAACAAGTGCATCTATTGCGGTAAGTGCATGAACGCTTGTCCTTTCGGCGCCATTTTTGAAATTTCTCAAGTATTCGATGTATTGCAAGCCATTCGCCGTGGCGAAGAGGTAGTGGCCATGGTAGCACCTGCTATCTTGTCGCAGTACAACGCACCTATCGAGCAGGTATATGGAGCCATCAAGGCCATCGGCTTCAAGGATATCATAGAGGTAGCCCGAGGAGCCGAGGTGACCACGGCCAATGAGGCACACGAATTTGCCGAGAAATTGGAAGAGGGACAACCTTTCATGACTACATCGTGCTGTCCCTCATATATGGAGATGGCACGCAAGCATGCCCCCGACCTGCAGAAGTACATCTCATCAACCTACTCACCCATGGTATACACGGCTGATATTGCACGCGAGAAGTACCCCAATGCCAAGTTCGTATTCGTAGGTCCCTGTATTGCCAAACGTAAGGAGGCTCGTCGAGAGGACATTGCAGGAAAGGTTGATTTCGTGCTCACCTTTGAAGAAATCCACGCCATGCTCAGTGGTATGAATATTGAGTTGGGCGCAACGAACATTCACCCCATAGATTGCTCATCATGCCGCGCAGCACATGGCTTCGCACAAAATGGTGGTGTTACGGGTGCCGTAAAAGAGTTCGTGGGCGACAAGTTAGACTTCACAGCACTGCAAATTGCAGGTCTTAACAAGAAGAGCGTAGCCCTCCTCAAGGCTTATGGCAAGACTGGCAAGGCTCCTGCCCAGTTCATCGAGGTTATGGCCTGCGAAGGCGGATGTATCTCAGGTCCGAGCATACATACAGCCTATGGCGATGGCAAGAAGACCTTCGATGCTGAGCTGAAAAAACGTTAAGGAAGTCTTCCCCAACCCCTCCTCGAAAAGGAGGATTACGGACACCGCTGCAAAACAAGCGGATAAAAGTCACCCCAAAGAACCTTCCTCTTTGAAGGGGGACAAGCGAAATGGAACGTTAGCTAATGAAAAGGAGGGAGTGAATAAAGGAACACTAATACTCTAAGTACGATGAAGAGATTGGTTGAGCAGTTGGTGTCGTACCACACACTCGACGCTTCAGCGATGGAGCAGTTGCTCGAGTGCGCTGTCCACGATGCCGACACGTTCCAATATCTACGCGACACAGCCGTCCGAACTGCCCAAGAGCAGTTCGGACTTGGCATATATATACGTGGCCTCATCGAGTTATCCAGCTATTGCCATCGTGATTGTCTCTACTGTGGTCTACGCCGTAGCAATCCTATGGCAGAGCGATACCGCCTCACTCAAGAAGAGGTGTTGGCATGCTGCGAAGAGGGCTACCGTCTCGGCTTTCGCACCTTCGTATTACAAGCAGGAGAAGATACAGCACACACTGACGAGTGGATAGAACAGCTCATTTCCCAAATACGTCACCGATGTCCCGACGCAGCCATTACCCTCTCCTTAGGAGAACGTAACGAGGCGTCGTATGAGCGGTGGCACCAAGCAGGAGCCAACCGATACCTGCTACGCCACGAGGCAGCTAATACTGAACTCTATGTCTCACTGCACCCACACGGACATGGGCTACAGCATCGTTTGGCCTGTGTGGAAGCACTACAGCAATCAGGTTACCAAGTGGGTATGGGCATGATGATCGGTGTGAAGGGACAAACTTTAAAGCACCTTACCGAGGACCTGCTCCTGATGGCTTACATGCGCCCCGAGATGGTAGGCATAGGACCTTTCATCCCCCACCCCGCCACGCCGTTGGGTAATGAGCCTGCCGGAGAGCTCAACCTCACGCTAGCCACTATCGCCATAGCCCGTCTACTATTGCCTCAAGCACTCATTCCCGCTACCACAGCACTGGCAACCCTATCGCCAACGGGCCGCATCGAAGGCATACTATCAGGGGCCAATGTCGTCATGCCCAATCTGTCCCCCACAAACGTACGAGCCAAGTATGCCATCTACGAGAACAAGGCCGCATGGGGCACCGAAGCTGCAGAAGGTCTTGCCACATTGGAGAGTGAGCTCAACAGCATTGGCTATCACATCGACTACACAAGAGGAGATTTTAACAATATCAAACAAGAATCATGAACAACCATATAATATACGACACCAAGTCCGAACATGCAGCGGAGTTTATTCACGATGGAGAAATTCGCGCTACGTTGGAGTATGCCCATGCTCATCGGGAAGACAAGGCTTTAATCGAGGAGATACTTACCAAAGCAGAGCAAGGGAAGGGCATATCACACCGCGAAGCTGCCGTGCTCATCGAAGTACGCGACAAAGAGATAGAGGAGCGCATGTACAGCATTGCACGACGTCTCAAGGAGCGCATCTATGGCAATCGCATTGTAATGTTCGCCCCATTATATTTATCAAACCACTGTGTCAATGGCTGTGTATACTGTCCCTACCATGCGCAGAACAAGCACATTCCACGTCGCCGCCTCACGCAAGAGGAGATACGGCGCGAGGTTATTGCTTTGCAGGATATGGGGCACAAGCGCCTGGCATTAGAAACAGGTGAGCATCCCAAACTCAGTCCTATCGAATATGTACTGGAATCCATCCAAACGATTTACTCCATTCGTCACAAGAACGGAGCGATACGCCGCGTGAATGTAAACATCGCTGCCACTACCGTGGAGAACTACCGCCGACTCAAAGAAGCAGGCATAGGCACCTATATTCTTTTCGAGGAGACCTACGACCGCACCACCTATGAGCGTTTGCACCCAACAGGTCCCAAGAGCGATTGGGCATACCACACCGAAGCTATGGATCGCGCCATGTTGGGTGGTATTGATGATGTGGGTATAGGAGCGCTGTTTGGTTTATCGAACTATCGCTATGATGTGGTAGGAATACTCATGCATGCCGAGCATCTGGAAGCACGATTTGGAGTAGGACCCCACACAATAAGCGTACCCCGTATACGCCCGGCAGATGACATAGACCCCGCCGACTTCCCAGATGCCGTAACCGATGAAGTATTCCGCCGTATCGTCGCCGTGCTACGCTTGGCCGTGCCTTACACCGGTATGATTGTATCGACGCGAGAATCGAAACGTTCGCGTGAATTGGTACTCGACGTGGGAGTTTCACAACTCAGTGGAGGCTCGAAGACCAGCGTAGGCGGTTATGCCGAGGGGATAGAAGATGCTGAAGACTCTGCACAATTTGACATATCTGACAACCGCACATTAGACGAGATTGTGGGTTGGCTACTCGATTTGGGGTATATCCCCAGTTTCTGTACTGCCTGCTATCGCGAAGGACGCACGGGAGACCGTTTCATGTCGCTTGCCAAGAATGGACAGATAGGCAATTGCTGCGCGCCCAATGCGCTGATGACTTTAGCCGAATACCTCGAAGACTATGCCTCACCCGAAGTCAAGGAAGCAGGTCAGCAGATGATAGAGCG
>JAZOPX010000032.1:0-13837 GCA_045655845.1 Bacteroidaceae bacterium | reverse complement strand
TTCAAGGAGATACTCCCCGCCAAGAAACTCATGCGCGTACAGATGGCCGAGGAGCGCTACCAGCGCGAACTCCTGCGCGGCATGCAGCAGGGCGAGCACAAACGACAAGGAGCACCCCGACAATGAGAGGCAGCACACTCCACTTTGCCGACGCGCAGAAACTGACACGCCCCACGGCCTTTACCACCATGATAAAGCCCGTGGGCTCGCTCTGTAACCTCGACTGCGACTACTGCTACTACCTGGGCAAGGCCGACCTCTACGGAGGCCACCAGCCCAAGATGAGCGACGAACTGCTCGAACGCTACATCAGCCAGTACATCGAGGCCGTACAGGTGCCCACCGTCACCTTCTGCTGGCACGGCGGCGAACCCCTACTGGCAGGCATCGACTTCTACGAGAAGGCCGTAGCGCTGCAACAGAGATACCGAGGCAACAAGCAGATCGAGAACTCGCTGCAGACGAACGGACTGCTCATCAACCCCGACTGGTGCGACTTCTTCCGCCAGAACAACTTCCTCATCGGACTCTCGCTCGACGGTCCCAAAGAGATCCACGACGCCTACCGCCACGACCGAGGCGGGCACCCCACCTTCGACCGCGTGATGCGAGGGCTCGAGATGATGGCCCTGAGCGGCGTAGAGTACAACACGCTGAGCACCATCAACGACCGCTGTGCCGGACAAGGCAAGAGAGTATACCAGTTCATGCGCTCGGTGAGCAAGTACATGCAGTTCCTGCCCGTCGTAGAGCACACCCTCGCCACCCCATCGGGCCGCGCAGCCATCGTACCCCCCAGCACGGAAGGCTCAAAGGTAGCCCCCTGGAGCATCACCCCGAAAGCCTTCGGCAAGTTCATGTGCGACGTGTTCGACGAGTGGGTCATCAACGACGTGGGCGAACGCTTCGTACAACTCTTCGACATCACCCTCGCCCAGTGGTATGGCGTGCAGCCCTCGCTCTGCGCCTTCTGCCCCACCTGCGGCGACGGCCTCGTGGTAGAGCACAACGGCGACGTCTACATGTGTGACCACTTCGTATACCCCGAGTACCGCCTCGGCAACATCGGCGCCGAGCACCTTGCCGACCTGCAGCGCAAGCCCGAACTCTTCCGCTTCGGTCTCGAGAAGCGCAACAGCCTCCCCACCGACTGCCGCAAGTGCGAATACCTCTTTGCCTGCCGTGGCGAATGCCCCAAGCACCGCTTTGCCACCACACGCCGTGGCGAGAAGGGACTCAACGCCCTGTGCGAAGGCTACAAGCACTTCTTCGAGTACACCACCCCCTACATGCAGCAGATGCACCACCTCCTCGAGCAGGGCCTCGAAGCCAAGCACATCATCCCCTGGGCACGCCAGCGACGCGGATTCGCAGGATAAAAGCATACCCCGAACATCCCTAAAACAGCCTTTTGCGATGCAGGCATAAGCATTTCGCTCCTAAAATCATACTGCCATAAGGTTTTTTCCACAGCCTTTTTGTGCATTCATAAAAAAGTTATACCTTTGTGGCTATAGAGTTTTCATTTCAATAAGAAATTGTAAAAACAAACACATGTTAACACAAATTATCAATGCCCGAATCCTGACTCCTCAGGGTTGGCTCAAGGATGGTTCAGTAATCATTCGTGACAGCAAGATTTTAGCGGTAACCGATTGCGACCTCGCAGTTGTAGGCGCAGAAGTAATTGATGCAAAAGGTATGTATGTAGTGCCTGGCGGTATTGACATACACGTGCATGGCGGTGGTGGATATGACTTCATGGAGGGTACCGAAGAGGCTTTCCGTGGCGCTGTAGCTGCACACATGAAGCATGGTACCACAAGTATCTTCCCCACACTCTCATCATCAACCGTCCCCATGATCGAGGCTGCAGCAGAGGTATGCACCAAGCTCATGAATGAGCCCGACAGCCCCATCCTTGGTCTTCACCTCGAAGGACACTACCTGAATTTGGCTATGGCCGGTGGTCAGATCCCCGAGAACATCAAGAACCCCGACCCCACAGAATACATCCCCTTGGTTGAGAAGTGGGATTGTATCAAGCGTTGGGACGCTGCGCCTGAGCTCCCTGGAGCCATGCAGTTCGGTAAGTACATCACCGAGAAGGGCATACTGGCATCTGTAGCCCACACACAGGCCGAGTATGATGATATCCACGCAGCACGCAAGAGCGGATATACTCACGCCACACACTTCTACAACGCAATGCCTGGTTTCCACAAGCGTCGCGAGTACAAGTACGAGGGTACCGTAGAGAGCATCTATCTGCACGAGGATATGACCGTAGAGGTTGTTGCTGATGGCGTACACGTGCCTGCCACCATCTTGCGTTTGGTACACCACACCAAAGGCGTAGAGCGCGCATGTGTCATCACCGACGCACTCGCATGCGCAGCCAGCGACAGTCAGGTAGCTTTCGACCCTCGCGTAATCATCGAGGATGGCGTATGCAAGCTCTCAGACCGCTCAGCACTCGCAGGCTCTATTGCCACCATGGACCGTCTGATCCAGACCTTGGTACAGAAGGCCGAAATCCCCTTGGAGGATGCTATCCGCATGGCATCAGAGACTCCCGCCAAGATTATGGGCGTATACGACCGTAAGGGCTCACTCGAGAAGGACAAGGATGCTGATATCATGATTCTCGATGACAACCTGAACATCCGTGGCGTATGGGCAATGGGTAAAATTGTAGAGGGCACATACAACATCTGATAAAAACAGACCCTGTCTGAACCAAACGTCCCCGAGAAGTGAACTTCCGGGGACATTCTTTTTTTATAGACAGAACCTATAAGTCCATAGAGTGTTCGTCACAAAAAAAACGTAACAAAAGTTGAGGTTATTCCAATACCTTTCCCTAACTTTGAACCGAAAAAAGTAAACACCTTTAAATATCATACATCTATGAAAAGTAAATATGCATTACCCAAAGACGGTGGACTCATCACCGCAGGCGTCCCACGCGACATCTACTGCCGCTACGAGAAAGTCCCCACAGAGATCTTCGAGACCGAATATGCCGGTGTACAGTATGTAGCCGACCAGATCGTCAGCGCCATCAACGCACATCAGGGCACAGAACCCTTCCTCCTCGGACTCACCACAGGAAAGACACCCCTGGGACTCTACCGCGAACTGGTAAAGCGCCACGAGACAGGCAAGGTGAGTTTCAAGAACGTGGCCGTAGTGACCCTCGACGAGTTCTACCCCATAGCACCCGACCATAAGCAAAGCCGCAACTACCGCATACGCGAGGAACTACTCAGCCATATCGACATCGAAGAGCAGAACGTACATGTCATCGACGCCACAGCCTCAGTAGAAGAGATATCAGCCTACTGCAAGGCATACGACAAGATTGCCAGCAAGGTAGACTTCATGATCATCGGCATGGGTGAGAAGGGCCAGCTCGGCTTCAACGAACCCGGCTCGTACGAGAAGTCACGCACCCGCCTCGTCCAACTCAGCCTCAACTCGCGCAAGATGGCCGCAAGCCTCTTCTCCAAGAACGAGATTCCCACCATGGCCATCACCATGGGTATCGAGACCATCCTCAAGGCCAAGAAGATTGTACTCATGGCATGGGGAGAGAACAAGGCAGATGTCACCAAGAAGGTTGTCGAGGGCGAGGAGACCGAGATGGTACCCGCAAGCCTCCTGCAACAGCACGAGAACATCGAGGTGGTCATCGACGAGATTGCCGGTGAGCAACTCACCCGCGTGGAGGCTCCCTGGGTAGTAGGCCAATGCGAATGGACCAAGAAACTCGTGCGCAAAGCCGTCATCTGGCTCTGCGGCAAGGTAGACAAGCCCATCCTCAAACTCACCTATCAGGACTACATGAAGCACTCGCTGGCCGATATGCTCGACAGCCTGGGCAAACCCTATGACCTGGTAAACATCGAGGTCTTCAACGACCTGCAACACACCATCTCGGGATGGCCCGGTGGCAAACCCAACTGCGACGATGCCACACGTCCCGTACCCTCAACCCCCTTCCCCAAGCGTGTCATCATCTTCTCACCCCACCCCGACGACGATGTCATCTCCATGGGAGGTACCTTCATCCGCCTCGTAGAGCAGGGACACGATGTACACGTAGCCTATCAGACCTCGGGCAACGTAGCCGTATATGATGATGTAGTGGTGCAGCATATGGATACCGCACGCGAGATAGGTCTCGAAGACCGCTACGACGAGGTGCGCCGCATCATCGCCAGCAAGGTGGAGGGCGAGCCCGAGCCACGAGCACTGCTCAACCTCAAGGGAGCCATCCGCCGTGCCGAAGCCAAGGCGGCAGTACGATCATTCGGCCTCAACGACGAGACCAACGCACACTTCCTCAACCTCCCCTTCTATGAGACCGGAGGCATCAAGAAGGGCGAACTCAGCGAAGCCGACATCGATATCGTGGTGAACCTCCTCCGCGAGGTCAAGCCCCATCAGATCTATGCAGCAGGCGACCTCACCGACCCCCACGGCACACACCGCGTATGCATCGAGGCCGTGCTCGGAGCATGGGATGTGGTGAAAGACGACGACTGGGCCAAGGAGTGCCACATCTGGCTCTACCGTGGCGCATGGCAGGAGTGGGACCTCGGCATGGTAGACATGGCCGTACCCCTCAGCCCCGACGAACTCATCAAGAAGCGCCACGCCATCTTCCGCCACCTCTCGCAGAAGGATATCGTGCCCTTCCCCGGTGAAGACCACCGCGAGTTCTGGCAGCGTGCCGAAGACCGCACACAGAACACCGCACGCCAGTACGACAAACTCGGCATGGCCGAATACCAAGCCATCGAAGTGTTCGTTCGCATGAACTAATCGTACCACCCCGTATACAAGAAGTGAGGGAGCATCCACAAGATGCTCCCTCATACTCTCTTTATATATAAGGACCAAAAATAGGCTTACTTGCTCGTCATGATGTCCACTACCATGCGATTGGTCTCGTTCATAGCCTCGCGACCGATGCTGGTCAAGTTGTGTATGCTGCGGTCTACATCCTCATCGATGATACCTTCTACACTGGTCACCGAGGCGTTCTGTATGGCAAGCATCGCAGAGAGCATAGCCGTCGACACACCACTCGAGAGTTTCAGTGAGCAACTCGGCTTGGCACCGTCGCAAATCATACCCGTCAGGTTGGCAATCATGTTCTTCACCGCATAGCATATCTGCTCGTATGAGCCACCCATCATATAGGTAATCGCACAACTTGCACCCGTAGAGGCGACAATACAACCACAGAGAGCCGACAGACGCCCAAGGCTCTGCTTGATGTAGATGGCCGTGAGGTTGCTCAGTGCCAAGGCTCTCACATAGGTCTCATGATCCACCTGATGGTCACGCGCATACACCGCCACAGGCACCGTAGCCGCAATACCCTGATTGCCGCTACCAGAGTTCGACATCACCGAGATGGTCGCTCCCGACATACGTGCATCGCAAGCCGAGCAGGTATAGGCCATGACGTGTGCCAAAGTACCGTCACCCACCAAAGTGCGCTTGTTCTCATTCTGCAACATCTTACCCACCTTGTGGCCATAAGAGGACTGGAAGGCTGTCTCGGCCGCCGACATATTCATCTTGCCCGACTCCTCGATGAAGGCAATCTCCTCGAGCGGAGCCTGAGTCACAAAGTCATAAATCGTACGAAGGCAGAGACTTACCTCTTGGGACTCTTGTGCCGATGGAGCGTCTTTTACGTCACTTGCCGCACAACACTCATCATCCACGAATCGGGTATGTGTACCACAGATGACCGCTTTCTCGGTACGTCCGTCTCCATGTGCCAACACCTTTATATATAGTCCGTCGGGGGCATCCTCTTTGAGGCGGATAGCGATGCGTCCCTCATCGATATAGCGTCGGCCACGCTCCACGGCCTCAGGGGTGACATCCTTGAGCACCTCGAGTTGGTATTCGCTCTTGCCCACGATCATACCCAAAGCAATGGCGATGGGCAGGCCTATCATTCCCGTACCGGGGATACCCACTCCCATGGCATTCTTCAGCACATTCATGCTGAGTTCCACCTCGACACGTTCGGGCAACGCACCCAGAAGTTCTGCTGCACGCGCAGCACATAAGGCTACAGCCACGGGTTCCGTACACCCCATTGCAGGGACCACCTCACGCTGCAGCAGCGAGATTATCTGTACTCTTTCTTCTTTGTTAAGCATAATCCAAAGTGATGTTTATGCAAAGATAGTGCAAACGAGTGAATAAAGCCTGCTTTATTTTCAACGAGTGCAGCCTATCTTCGCTTTTACTATTGCAAAGATAGTGCAAACGAGTGAATAAAGTCCGCTTTATTTTCAACGAGTGCCGCCTATCTTCGCTTTTACAAATGCAAAGATAGTGCAAACGAGTGAATAAAGTTTGCTTTATTTTCAACGAGTGCTGCCTATCTTCGCTTTTACATATGCAAAGGTATAGTTTTTTATCCAAACCATACCGCTTTTTATATAAAATTCGCTCCTTTCTCTCAATGCAATCCATAGACCTCAAGCAGTTGGCGTGCTGCGACGAATGAGGTCAGTTCGCCATTGAGCACTTGCTGCTCCTTGCGAGTAAGCAATGAGGCTATGGTCGGATTATTATAGAAACTATCACGCAGTGCCTCGTTGATACTCTCATACATCCAGTACTTGGCCTGCTCGTTGCGGCGGTGTTCAAAGTAGCCATTCTTCTTCACGAAGTCAAAATAGTCGAACACCATACGCCACACCTCTGCCACGCGCAAGTTATAGAATCCCGAATAGGTGAGCACCTGGGGTGTCCATCCGCTCTCAGGGGCAGGAAACAGATGGAGCGCATTACGGAAGTGCGATGCCGCCAACTCGGCACGCCCGGCATTGTCGCCATCGGCCTTATTGATGACGATACCGTCGGCCATCTCCATGATGCCGCGTTTGATGCCCTGTAGTTCGTCACCCGTACCAGCCAACTGGATAAGGAGGAAGAAGTCGACCATGGAGTGCACAGCCGTCTCGCTCTGCCCCACCCCGACAGTCTCCACAAATATCTTGTCAAATCCTGCCGCCTCGCACAGCACAATGGTCTCGCGTGTCTTGCGAGCCACGCCGCCCAGAGATCCTGCCGAGGGGCTGGGGCGTATGAACGCGTCGGGATGTACGGAAAGTTTCTCCATACGCGTCTTATCGCCCAGGATGCTGCCCTTGGTCTTCTCGCTCGACGGGTCGATAGCCAATACGGCCAACTTGCCGCCATACTCCTCTAACACATGCAGGCCGAAGGCATCGATAGAAGTACTCTTGCCCGCACCCGGCACACCGCTGATACCAATGCGTACAGACTTGCCAGTATAAGGCAGACACTTCTCGATGACCTCTTGTGCTATGACATGATGTTCGGGCAGCAGGCTTTCCACCAATGTCACAGCACGCGAAAGCATGGTAATATCTCCCTTCACGATACCTTCCACATACTCAGCGGGCGTAAACACCCGCTTGCGTTTCTTGGGTTTCATATAGGGATTCACCATCGAGGGCTGCTCTATACCGGCGTTTACCGTAAGTCCCTTGTATATCTCTTCGTTTTCGGGATGCTGCATGATATTCGATTTATGTGATGTGCAAATATAGTATAATTTTCTTTATTTGCGACAGGAAGAGTATGAAAAAAACAAAGCCGCCCAACACTGAGCGGCTTTGCGGTGCGTACGGGACTCGAACCCGTGACCCCATGCGTGACAGGCATGTATTCTAACCAACTGAACTAACGCACCAATAAGGTTTGTATTCTGAAAATGTTTTTGACTCTTGTGCGGTGCGTACGGGACTCGAACCCGTGACCCCATGCGTGACAGGCATGTATTCTAACCAACTGAACTAACGCACCAATTTGTCAAATCACTCAGGCAATCTCTCTCGATTGCGGGTGCAAAGGTAGACACTTTTTTTGAAACCACAAAGCGTTTGGAGTTTTTTTTACAAATTATTTTTTCAACAAGTATTGATAAAGGCATACGTTCCTGAATTCCCCATCCCAGTGCACCCAATCAGGAAGTATTGCAGAAAGCTCAAAGCCACTCGATTCAAAGAGGTGTCGTGCTGCAAGATTCTCCTCGAAGATATAGGCATAGAGCTGGTGCATATCGAGTAGATGCCCTGCATAGTCACACAGCAATGCCAGCGCCTCGCGCCCCACACCCTTACCACGCCATGTGCTATCAATGACTATTCCCATCTCTGCACGGCGGTTGGCAGGACTATAGTCAAAGAGGTCGATAACACCCACTACTTGGCCATTGTCCACCCATTCTATCATCAGTCGCAACTGTCTGTCCACGTATATGTCGTGCGCATTGGTCTCAATGTATTGCTGCAACTGAAAGCGCGAATAGGGTACCTTGCATGCTGACACCATCCACTCCCGCGTGTCATTCTCGACATGGATGAGATAGTCGAGGTCCTCCAGTTCAGGAGCACGAAGGCGAAGACGAGATGATTGCAGAAACATACACTTCATGGAACTTGGAATATAATCTTACCTATATATCTTACTATCCGTTATCAGTACCTTTGTTCGTGACGAATAGGTTGCCAGACGCAATGTATTGCCCGGTGTCTTTTCCAACAAGCGTAGCACCATCCCATACGAATAAGACTCCGTATCGTACACCACCGTATCATATCCCTGCAGATTCACCGCATCAGCCAAATATCCTTCGGGAGATAGGGTTTCAACGAAACCATGCTTCCCATCAGGATGATATTTCATCAACAGGACACGCACCTCATCGAGCATCTGTGCATCGCCAACAACTAGTGCATTGCCCAAAGAGGCGACCTTTTCTGGTTTCTTATAATAACGCAACCGATTACCAAAGTATACGATGAACGACTGCGCCCAGATAGCCAGATTGATCGGCACACTGATTGCCCAAGAGTAGTGACTATAATGCTTGCGGAAAAAGAGACGCATAGCCTCATAGAAGGTGTAGACATAGCGGTACGAATTTTTCACCGTACTCTCCCCCTTATAATGCAGCATGCGTACGGGGAGGAAGTAATTCTTGTACCCTCCCTTGAGCACGCGATACGAAAGATCTATATCCTCTCCATACATAAAGAAGTCCTCATCGAGCAGCCCCACCTTGTCCAAGGCCTCACGGCGAAGCATCATATAGGCCCCCGAGATGACCTCAATCTCATTCACCTCGTTCTTGTCGAGATAGCGCATGTAGTAGCGTCCAAAGAGTCGCGACTTAGGGAACAGCGCTGTCAGCCCCGTCATCTTGCAGAAGGCGACAAAGGGTGTAGGCAATCCTCTCCGGCTCTCAGGAGCAAATGTACCATCAACATGCAGCATGTATGTGCCCACAGCACCAGCCTCACGATGCGCATCCATAAACTCCACACACTGCTTCAAGGTATCCTCACCCACTATAGTATCGGGGTTGAGCAGGAGCACATACTCCCCTTTCGACTGACGTATGGCCTGATTATTGGCACGAGCAAATCCCACGTTCTCCTTGTTTTCGATGAACGTCACCTCAGGAAAGCGTTCGCGCAGATACTCCACAGAGCCGTCCGTCGACAGGTTATCCACCACGAACACCTCCACTTGCAGTCCCTCCGATGCACGACGCACCGACTCGAGACACTGCTCCAAGTAGAACTTGACGTTGTAGTTGACAATAACGACAGAAAGCACGACGAATAATCCTGAATTATAAATTATGATGTTCCGTCATCTCTATCTCCACGCCTTCGGCCGATGGCAGACAGAAGAACGATGAGACGAATCCAGCCAAGGCATAGTACAAGCCCCAGTTCACAAGCAGACCATAGTAGAAGATAAGCCCCGCAATCATCGGCCCCCCCAACAACGCAAGTCGTATCGCATACGCAGCAAAGTATTTCGAAGCCTTCTCCTCCTCTTTCACATCAGCCACGCGGCGTAACCATAATCTATCGAAGAACTTGAGTGCAAGCAGTATGCATATACCTGTCAGAAAGAACATGGCGACCTCAATGATATATGTCGTCTGTTCATCATATCTACCGACAAAAGCACCTTCGATTGAAGCCATAGAACCCAAATCAAACTCCACAGCTACAGGAATGGCCAACACTAACATCACCAATACCGCAAAGAACAAGCGAATATTACGGCTTATTTTCTTATAGTTTCCCTTCGAATTCATAAGTTTATTCTGTTTATGTTTCTTTAGAATGTCTTTCCCGTAAACGGCATACGGTTCACCAGCGATCGTCCCAGGGTAGCCTCATCAGCATACTCCAGTTCGTCGCCCACAGAGATTCCTCGAGAGAGGACCGACATCTTCACCCCTGTGCTTTCCAGCTTACGATAAATGTAAAAGTTCGTTGTATCACCCTCCATCGTGGGGCTGAGGGCAAATATAACCTCCTTTACCACACCACTCTTGACGCGTTCCACAAGGCTGTCAATCTCCAGATCTGCAGGCCCCACACCATCCATAGGCGAAATGACCCCTCCCAGTACATGGTACAGTCCGCGATAGAGTGCCGTGTTCTCTACTGCGATCACATCGCGCACCGTCTCCACCACACACACCATGCTTGCGTCGCGTGAGGGCTGCGCACACAGCTCACAAACATCGCTATCCGAGATATTGTGACACACCTTGCAATACTTCACCTCACGGCACAGCGTACTCACCGCTTCGGCAAACGCCTCAGCCTCGCCCACAGGGCGACGCAGCATGTGCAGTACAAGGCGGAGCGCCGTCTTGCGCCCTATACCCGGCAGCTTGGCAAACTCGCCCACCGCCCGTTCAAGCAAGGTTGATGAATACTGATGCTCCATTTACGTTCTTTCGAGATACAAAGTTAGTACAATCCGAACGGATATGCAAATTTACGCCAAAAATCCCCCGCCCAAGGCCAATAGAGCACTACATAGCAAAGAAGATGGGGGTACATCTACGAAAGATATACCCCCATTGGATGCCTATGCACCGATTCGGTTATCGTGAGCGTGACGAACTGCTGCGTGAGGAGTTGCTATTGTTGCTGCTGCGACTGGATGAGCTGCTGCTTGAAGAGCTACTTCTACTTGATGAGACACTTGACGAGCTGCTTCTGCTTGATGAACTGGTGCGAGCCGTACCCGAAGTACCGGTATTCTTGCTGCTTGCATTACGCGATACACTACTGCTATTGCTGCTGTTCACGTTGCGGGTCACACTGCTACTGCTGTTGCGGCTTGTGGCCGATGAACTACTGCCTGCACTGCTACGCGATACACCGCTGGCGCTGCTACGAGAGGTACTGCTTGTGCTTCCCGCATTACGGTTCGCATTGCCACTGGTGCTGGTGCTTGTGTTGGTGCGTGTCACACTACCGCTATTGGCACTGCTGCTGCGTGAGGCACCACTATTACGTGAGGCACTACTATTGCGCGAGGTACCACTACCTCTTTCACTGCTACGTACAGCATTGGTCTTGCGCGTTGAGGTATCGATCGAGGCATTGTTACGTGTCGAATTAGAAGTGCGAGTCGGAGTTTCCGATGTCACGGCAGTGCGGCGGTTCTCCTCTGAGCTCACCTTCACCTTACGCTTGTTGGTGTCACGCGAGGGTACATACACAAATCCCTCCTTGAGGTCACGACGACTCTTCTCATAGTTCTTGGCATTGCTCCAGGGTCGCGTATTGGGATGAGCGTGCTTCTTCTTTCCTATAACTACCCAACCATCGTGCACGTGGTGGTGGTATCCCCCTCCCCACAGACGGAAAGCGCCATGGTACAGCTTGTGGGTGTAGCGATTAGCATAGTAGCTTAAGGTAAAATGTACGCGATTGTGGGCACCGATATAGGTTGTGAAGCTCACGGGAGTACCGAAGTAGAAGTAGTTACGGTCTGCATAGTGTGTCCAGATGCGCATTCCCCACGTGTGCCCCACCATGTAAAGAGGACGGTAGAAGTAGTCACGGTTCACGAACCTGCGGTACTGATTGTTACGGAGCACATACATGAGGTCCTCGTTGCGCATGTCGAGCAGGTAGTAATAATAGTCGATGGCGTCGTCATATCCATACACCACATCATCGATGACCTCATTCACTTGATACAGGAAGTCGAAGTTGATTTCGTACACATCTTCAAACTGGCGGTTCGAGAGGCCCAACTCATGTCCCATACGGTCGGTCAGGAAGCGCGCTTCGCGACGGATGTCGCTCAAACTCATTGCTGCGAAACTCTCTGCGCTGATAGCTGCCAAGGCTACAAACATTAAGGCTAATCTCATCTTTTTCATACTTTCGTCTTTTAACTCGTTAGTAGTATCTTTCGCGTTCTCTATTGTTTTCTGATGCAAAGATAATAGGAGATATTTACCTGCAAGAATGAAATCACCTAAACGTAAGAAGGAAAAATCCCCCGCCCGGAGGATTTTCCCTTCTTACTTATCGCGCGTGCACACGCTCCCTTGTTATTTTTCCGCAAACTCGCGTATGCGCTGTTCGTCTTCGAGCTTGCAGATGAGCAGGTGGTTGTCGTTCTCGGCCACGATGTATCCGTCCAATCCGATGACGACCACCTTTTTCTCCTGCATGGTGTGCACCACACAGTTGCGGCTTTCATAGAGCATCACGTTGGGGCCTATGGCTAGGTTTCCCGCGAGATCCTTCTCCATCTGCACGTGCAGCGAGCCCCATGTGCCCAGATCGCTCCACCCGAAGTCGGCAGGAAACACGTATATCTCGTCTGAGTTTTCCAGAATGGCATAGTCCACCGAGATGTTGGGACACTCGGGGAAGTGAGCATTCACCTGTTCCTGTTCCTGCTCGGTATAGAAGTAGGGCATCATCTTAGTAAAGATTTCCGCTATCTCGGGCTGGTATATGCGGAATGCGTTGACGATGGTGTTCACGTTCCAGATGAAGATACCCGCGTTCCAAAAGTAGTTGTTCTGCTTGATATATCGGGTTGCTGTCGCCACGTCGGGTTTCTCCTTGAACGAGTCCACTCGGTAGATCTCCCTGTTCGATTCCGAAGAGCTGCTCAGGTCAGCCTCGATGTAACCATATCCCGTTTCGGGGCGTGTTGGTTTCATGCCGAGGGTAAGTATGGCATCGGAGTGCTGTGTGTATTCGAGTGCCGATGCGATGACGCGCTGAAACTCCTTCGTGTTCATCACCACATGGTCGCTAGGTGTCACCACCACGTTGGCCTTTGGATTTCGCGTCTTTATTTTCCAGCATACGTAGGCTATGCAGGGTGCCGTGTTGCGCCTGCAGGGTTCTTTAAGGATATTCTCTTCGGGCACCTCGGGCAGCTGTTCGCGCACAATCTGAGCATACTTTTCCGAGGTCACCACCCACACGTTCTCCTTGGGGCACACCCCCTCAAAGCGATCTACGGTGAGCTGTATCAACGTTCGTCCACAGCCCATCACGTCGATAAACTGCTTGGGGCACTCCTGTGTGCTCATGGGCCAGAAGCGGCTTCCTATACCGCCCGCCATGATTACCAAATGGTTGTTGTTTGATGCCATAACGGTCTTCCTTATTTTAATGTTTGGTGACAAAGATACAACAAGCCGAAAGGAGAACAAAATAAATCCATTTATTTTTTCCTGAGGTGTAGGTGTATCGTCAAAAGATACGACAATCTCTGACTTTTGCGGTCATCTCTTACGCATCTGCCACACTATCCACAGGGCTGCGAGGAGGTAGAATGCGGCACCGAGGATGCCTGTGGGTACGGGACCTATGAAACGGTCGTAAGCCATGGGGTCGGCAAGAAAGATGACACCGATGGAGGCCGTACCATTCATCATGCCATGGGCAAACACGGCAGGCCAGCAGCTCTT
>JAZOPX010000031.1:0-5862 GCA_045655845.1 Bacteroidaceae bacterium | reverse complement strand
CGCCGAAGATACCGTCCATGTCGCTTGACACGTTGGGTTGGCCCGAGAGACCCGAACCGATGTATGTGGGGATATGGAATCGGATGTACTCCCAGTTGCCACCAGTCTGGTCACCACTCCAGAGTCCGGCATAGCGCTGTGTACCTGCCCAGCCGTCGAGGGTGATGATGAAGGGACGTGCATCGTCGCCAAACTCGGGCATCACTTTGGCCACGTCGGCCACGCCATTGAGTCCGAACGAGTAGCCAGGACCTACCCAAGCCACGTCAGTCTTGAGGATACGTACACCAGCGTCGCGTACCTCGCGGATGATGTCGCGCTGCAACAAGGCCTCGACGCCCTCCTTGGGATAGAGGCTTGACTGTGTCCACAGACCCAGTTCCACACCATGCTGACGGGCATATTCACCAAACTGACGCAGGTTCTCGATGTTACCCTCGAGTGTTCCTGTCTGTCCATAGCCGGCACCATAGCCGTCGTTGGGGAGGATCCATCCGAGAGGCATATCATGAGCCGCATAGCGGTCAATCACGGCGCGAGCCGAGAACTGATAGTTACCGGTCTTGTTGGGGACCTTCACCTCTCCGTTTCCAGCAACAGAGACAGAGGCAGCATCCATGCCGCTTATCTTTTCACCATTCAGTGTTTCTCTCATGCCGCCATTGTTCTTCTGGCTCTCCTTGTAACGCTTGCCATCCTCGAAGAGCACACCGCTACCATCCGTAGACTCGACCCAATAGTCGCGGTTGTAAGCATTGAGGTGACCTTCGTAGAAACCAAACTTGGGCAGCAATACGGGGTTACCTGTGAGCTGGTAGTAGTCGTTCAGCAAGGCCACGGGGCCCTCGTCGACCATCACGAAGAGGTCGAGGTAGTCACCGTCGTGCTGCATCTTCACCGTGCCGTCAGCCTCGGAGTTGAAGTCGTAGACACCCTTCTTGAAGGTATGCCACATCACGCCATATCCGCCTGTAGACCAGTAATAGGGGTTGGGCGAGGTCACGCCACCATCGACCCAGTTATTGGAGTTGATGACCTGTACCACCTTGCCACGGTGCGAGAAGCGTCCGTTCTGCATACCGCCACCGTAGAAGTACTCCTTGTCGTCGGCCTTCACGGTCATGGCTGCTACGCCCTCCTTGATGGTGGCAGGAGCGGTCTCCTCGAATACTACGCGCTTGCTATTGCGGTCAGTCACGGTCATGAGGCCAGTGGCCTTGTTTACTACCACCTTGATGCGGGGTGTGGTCATCACCGTCTTAGCTGCGTTCTCCTTCACGGTGAGGCTGGTCACGTCGCGTCGGGGGTTGAGCACGAGGATCTGTGCGGGCGGGTTGGCCACGGGGTCGCGCATCTCGCCGCCTTGGGGGTCTTGGAATACGCGTACGATGTCGTCGCCATAAAAGTCAAACACGCGGCACATGCTGTCGGGCATGATGACCTCCACGGTCGTGCCATTCACTTTCTCGCCTCCCATACCATCGCACTGGGCGAAGGAGAGGAGCACCACTGATGCCAATGCCGTCTTCGCGGCCACCTTGGCAAATCGGAGCATTAGGTCTCTCATCTGTTATTAAATTATTATAGTGTATACGAATTCCTAATTTAGGGCGTAAAATTACATGTTTTAAGAGAATTTACCAAGATTATCCTCTACAAGTTCTTTTTTTTAACTACTTTCGCAAAGAAAACGCATAAAACGATGAAAGAAATCGAACGCAAGTTTCTCGTCACCGACGACAGTTATCGTACGCTGGCCTATGCCAAGGACGACATCCTGCAGGGCTACATCTGCAGTGGTCACGGCCACACGGTGCGTATCCGCACTCGTGGCGACAAGGGATACCTTACCATCAAGGGCCCCTCGCTCGATGGTGGCGTCAGCCGCTTCGAGTGGGAGAAGGAGATCACCCTCGACGATGCCCGCGCCCTGTTCACGCTCTGCGGTGAGCGCATCGAGAAGACGCGCTACCTCGTACGCAACGGGAAGCACGTGGTCGAGGTGGACGAGTTTCACGGCGACAACGAGGGCCTGGTGCTTGCCGAGATCGAGCTGGGCGACGTGAACGAGGAGTACCTGCGTCCTGCGTTCCTCGGGCGCGAGGTTACCGGCGACAGGCATTACTACAACGCCTACCTCAGCCACCATCCCTACAAGACGTGGCGCGACACGGAGGGATAAGTGCTGAGAGCAGACAATGAGCACAGAGATCTGGGGATTCGCGGCAACAAATCGTTGTCGCGATTGTTATATGTACAAAACAAGAGCGAAGGTGCTCACGCATCCTCGCTCTCCTCAAAACATTATAAGAAAAATTACACCCCGCGCATCTCGCTACGAGGTGTGCTGTAAAGGGCGAGGCTGGCCTCGCCCTTATGCTGTATCAGTCAGTCGTTATTCCTGCTCGGTGAACCAGAGGTTACCCCACTGGCCACGACGGCCTGTGCTGAGCTGATTCTTAGTATCAACCTCCTCATCATACATTATCATGCTGGTGGCAATCATCTCTACGGTCTCGATGCCAGTAGTACCCTCGTCATCGCCTCTGGTGAATGCGAACATCGCGGGAGCGCCCTGCTCTGCTGTAACGGGGAGGTAAGCCTTGAAGGCGTTGTTCTTGAAGTGGGTTGCGCCCTCAGCACCGTTCTCGTCCTTGTTCAAAATAGCCTTGTAGAGACCTGCAACACCTTCATTAGCAGCCAATACATAGCCAAGACCCTCTACGTTCTTATTGATAGTAGAACCCTCGAGTAAGTTGCCCTCTACAGCCTCAGCTGACTCTGCATACTCGAATCTATAAGAACCTGCTTCGTCTGCATTGAGCAATACAGCCTCGTATGCGGGGATTGTGCCTGTGATTTCAGTGAGAGTAGCTACATTATTACCAGCCTCAGTTACTGCATATGCGGTTACGCCCTCGGGGATGATAGCGTCGTAGCCCAATACCAAAGTTGACCACTTAACGTCTGAGATTGATACAACGTGTGAGAGAGCGGTGATATCAATAGCCTCAATAGACCATGACGACTTAGAATCTACGCCAGCATTCCATGCTACAATAGTGTTGTAGTTGGTGTCGTGGTGAAGTGTTGCGCCACCAACGGGAGTAATTGACACATGATTGGCTTTACCAAGGTACTTAATTTCTACGGGCTTAGCCTCAGAGATTACTGTAGTAGCAGCGTAGTTTTGTCCTGTAGCGTGAGCGTTAGCAGTGCTAATGTATGTGCCACGCTCTACGTTCTTGAGGTAGACATTGCCATTGTCATTCACAAACTGGAACACTTCACCAATGCCAATACCGCCAGTGGTGGCAATAAGGCCTGCTGTAGCGTTGACATTCATGTAGTGACTGGTGTAATTGTTCTTGAGTGCATAGTATACGCCATCTTTCGGCATGATTACGCTGTTGAACAAGTCAAGTTCTGTGAACGTGTTGTTTAAGTTCTCGAGTGCTGTGGTGTAGTTGGCGGCAACAGACTCGGGGTTGTCGAGGACAGCCTGAGCAGTTTCGATTGCAGCAGACAAAGTTGCAATCTTTGCTTCGGGAAGGTAACCTACTGCAGTACCTCCGCATGTCAAGTATGCTGAGAGTTCCTCTATACGGTTCATCAAAGCATACTTTTCGGGATTAAATGCTTCGTCAATAGCAGTAAAGTAGCCCTGCAATGTCTCATTAGCAGCATTTAACTGGAGGACATTTGAGTTTGCATTACCAGCTACTGCTTGGATGGCATCAATACCCTCGGACAACGCTATATATGCATCCTTTGCAGCTTTGTATTCCTCATTAATGCTAAGTTCCAATGAGTACAAATCGAACTCTGCCATATGCCAATAAGGACGGTTGGCGGCATAGTTGCTACCTGTAACAATAAAACGCAAATAGATGTAAGCGGGATTACACTCTATTGAGGGAGAGGTGTAGCTGGCACCAGCCCTAGTGGGTAATCCTGATACTGTGGTAATAGTTGTGTACTCCTTGCCATCAGTGCTGCCCAATATTTCTATTGAGGCGGGGAAGTCTGACTGTGCACTACCACCGCGAGTCACTTCGCTGAACTGCATCAAAGAAATGCCATTGCCTTCACCGAGATATACGTCAAAGTAATCCTTGCTTGCCGCTAGATTGTGCCAGTTTGTATGAATATATGTGTTATTGTCATTATCAATCAAGAACTTCATATTGTTACCTTCGGTAGGGTCAAGGTTGCTGCATGAGATATATCCAGCTCCCTCTGCGGTCTCAGTTTGCAAAGCGATAGGGGTTGCAGCATACTGCAATCCTGAAGCAGTCAACATTTCATTTGCTGTAGCCAAAGAATTGTTCAATGTAGTCAATGCACTAGCGAGCTCTGCCTCTGTTGCAAATACGAATGAAGAGCCATCGTCATTTCTCGCTGCACCGTTATTCCAATAGGCTAAATTACCATCACGATAGTTCCAATAGTTGTTATCGGAGCCATGATCCTTAACTACGAGATAGCCTGCCTTCTGTGATGCTGCAATGTCGAATGTCACAACTGCGGTATCTGCAATAGCTGAAGTCTCGGTCATAATAATAGCCTTTGAACCTGAGTTCAACACACCCGTGCCGCTAAGAATTTTATTAGTACCAGCCGACTTGTTGTAGAACTTGTAACCATCGGTCTCGTTACCTACAACGCACCACAAAGCTGCATCGCCAGCAGGCTTGTTCTTGTTGCTCAACAGAAGGAAACCGTCGCTGTTGACGTATCCTCCGGTAGAAGATACATAGCCTCCCTTCTTGTTCTGGACGATATACCAAGTGGTGTTCTCATCCCACTTACCGTCAACGGGGGCGTTAGAGACGGTAAGTACTTGTGCGCTTGCGGCAGCCATAAAGGACAGCGCAGCAAAAAGCATAGTAAACTTTTTTCTCATAAGTTAATTAGTTAATAGTTAGAATTTATTTTGTTAATATGTTCTTCATTTCTGTTTCTCTGGCATCCAGGGAAAAGCGCAAAGTACCCCTCTTCGATAAAGCCGAGGCATACCGACACTTTTCGCCGTAAAGGTCGGTTAAAAGTGCCATATTACCCCCCCCCGAGTTAAATTATGTTAAATCTTTTGAATTCTTGTCTCCAAAAAGGGGGCCGAAGGCCCTAAGGAGGTATTTTGCAAAGTGGAGATTGCGATTTCGGACGCAGAGTTTTCTCTCCCCGCTAACTAGCGAGGCGCAGCGCAGTAACTACCGAGGGACAGCGCAGTAGCTACCGAGAGACACCGCAGTAGCTACCGAGCAGGGAAGAGGGAGACCATAGCCCCAAAGGGGTATATAAGCAGTGTTACGAAATCGGCTGACCGGTTGACCTTGGCGATATAAAGCATTCATAATGAGATGGCAATAGCGGTCAGCTGGGTTGACCGACGTTGACCTTGGGTGGTGAAAGCATGAACGCATCGAGGCCAGCCATCGGTCAACCAAGGTCAGCAGAGCTGACCGCGTTAACGGACTGAATCCATGCGCATTGCAAGGGATTGGTCAACTGGTCAGCCCAACGGGGAAGAGTCATTTTATAGGAGGTATCTTGCACTGGCGACAACGAATTGCAGCTACACAGATAGGCCCGATAAGAAAAAAAAGGTAGACCCGATAAGAAAAAAGGGTAGGCCCGGCAAAGAAAAAGGGTAGACCCAATAAAGAAAAAGGGTAGGCCCAATATCCCAAGGGAATTGGTTTCCTAATGTCAAACTCACGTCATAATTATACTAAACCGCAAAACTTTGCGTTATTCCTCAAGATGTACATCAAAAGAAGCATACTGGCACTCGTGGCCGTGCTCCTTGCCGTGACGGCACGGGCACAGTTTGACACGCACTTCACGCACTACTGGGCG
>JAZOPX010000030.1:0-4799 GCA_045655845.1 Bacteroidaceae bacterium | reverse complement strand
AATCTCGTACAAATGGTTTCTTCGGGCTTATCAATGAGAGACAGGAGGATGTCCTCGTGCTTTCCGTTGGCAATGACTACGGGGATGCCTTGGGCGGCTACCCTACGCGCCACATGGCACTTGGTGAGCATGCCTCCACGGCCGAGCGAAGACTTGGAGGTCTGTATGTATTGCTCCATATCGTCGGTAGCCGATACCGAGCGTATGACGCGGCTCTCAGGATCAGACGGATTGCCATCGTAGATGCCGTCGATATTGCTGAGGATGATGAGCCCATCCACCTGCATCATCTGCGCCATCAGTCCCGAGAGTTCATCGTTGTCGGTAAACATCAGTTCGGTGATGGAGAGCGTGTCGTTCTCATTCACGATGGGTATGACCCCCTCGGCGAGCATCACCTCCATGCAATGCTGCTGGTTGAGGTAGTGGTCCTCCTTGTCGAGTCCCTCCTTGGTGGTGAGCACCTGTCCGCAGGTGATGCCATGCTCACGGAAGAACGTGTAGTACTTACCCATCAGTTTGGCCTGTCCGATGGCCGAGTAGAGTTGTCGCGACGACACCTCGTCGAGCGTATGTGAGGGGTGTATCTCGCTGCGTCCCGAGGCCACAGCACCCGACGACACGAGGATGACCTGCATACCCCGCTTGTGCAACTCGGCCACCTGATCCACAAGGGCCGACATACGCGTGACATCGAGCGTGCCATCCCGACGAGTGAGCACGTTACTGCCTATCTTTACTGCTATACGTCTCATACCATACTTGCCTTTAGTCCGTCAATCACGGCCGAGGTGAAGCCGCTCCGCTCCATCGCGTTGAGTCCCTTGATGGTGATGCCACCCGCCGTGGTCACCTTGTCTATCGCCACCTCGGGGTGCATACCGCTCTCGAGGAGCAATGTGGCCGCACCCTTCACAGTGTGCTCCACGAGGCGTGCCGCCTCGTCGGGACGGAAGCCCAGTTCCACCCCACCCTCCATGGCCGCACGGATGTAGCGCATGGCAAAGGCGATGCCGCACGAGGTGAGCGATGTCGCGGCAGGGATGAGTTTCTCCTCCACGATGAGCGCATAGCCCAAAGCCGCGAAGAGGCCCTGCACCTGTGCCACCTGTTCGTCAGACGCCCCATGATGAGCCATCACGGTGACGCCACACAGAGCCTCCACAGCCGTGTTGGGGATGGCGCGGAAGATGACAGGCTCAACGAAAGGCTCAGGCTCCCGACCTTCCATTTCAGCACATATACGATTTGCTTCTATAATATTATATTGGGGTTCAACACACATTACCAAGTCCCTCAACGTAACCCCTGCAGCCACCGATACGATTATCTGCTTCTCTTTTCTGATGCTGGGGCGTATCTCCTCCATCACCTCCTCCACGAGCCAGGGCTTCACGGCCAGGATGATGATATCGGCTTCGGACACTGCCGAGGCATTGTCTCTGGTGGTGCGAATGCCAGGGGCGTATCCGCGTATCTTATCCAATGTCGTTTCTGTCCTTGCCGTACAGATAAACTCTTCGGGGCGGCAGGTGCCCGCCTTGATCAGTCCGCGCATGATGGCGCCACCCATATTTCCGGTGCCAATGATTGCCATTTTCATACCTTTTCAAAACTAAAACCGCGGCAAGTTATAAAAAATATCGTATACTCCCAAGCAAGAAGCCGAAAACATACGATAAGCGCCAACAAATAGTAAGACAACCTACAAAAATCGAGATGCAAAGATACCCCAACACAGCAATCCTATAACATATTGTAAGACAAACTCCGCGGTTTACTTACGCGGTGGTGAGTGTGAGAGCGATGAGGAACGTGCTCCCCCTTTACCTTTCAGTATATCTTCGGGGGCTTGTTGTTTCGATGCAAAAGAAGTGCAATAATCTGCGCATATCTTGTGCAAATTCGAGCCACCCATCCTGTATGTTTACAGCCTATTAGGCGTCAAAGTGTGCAATTCTCGTCTGTGCACGATGTTTGCTTATTCTTATTTCGAATTATAATGACAAGAGCCACCCCCACTTCTAAAACCCACCCGGTGCTGGAGCATAGAAGCGGCTATTCTTACGGCCTAAGGCGCGCAGGCGCCCCTCAGCGACCAACTCGTCGAGGTACTTCAGTGCAAGGTGCTTGGAGCATTCACACACCTGTTCCATCTGTGAGCGGTAGATGTAGGGATGATCCTCGAAGAAGGTGCGCAGGCGACGCTCCACGATGTCGCGCGTGAGCAAGGTACGCACGGCGTGGCCACCACTCACTATCTCGGCTCCGCGCAGTGCCTCCTTCAGTTCCTTGCAGGGACGGAAACTGACACCCTTGACCACCACATCCTGACTGGTGACACGGTCGTCGAGATACTTGGGCTCCTTCAATCCCAACTTGAGACCGAACGAGCCGATCTCGTCCATCTGCACCGTACGTCCATCGAGCAGCGCCTCGCTCATCTCGTGGCCCAGAGCATTGAGCACCGCCACCACATCGGCCTTATGGAGCGTGCAGGCGTGGCTGATGCGCTCGGCCATCTCCTTCGTTGTCACTGGCGTAGAAGCTACTACGCTCACTCCCATCAAGGGGTTCTTCTCACTGGCCTCACCCTTCAGGTCGTGCCGTGGATTCAACTGATAGGCAATCGTGCCCGACTATTTCGTCGCTTTAGTCTTTCTCATAGTTTTATATTGTTTATGTTTCGTAAATTCAATTGGCTCTTAACCTATCACCCTTAACCTATCACCCTTAACCTATCACCTTTACCCCTTTCCTTCTTATGATTTCTACCCGCAGGGAAAACGCATTATGATTCCATTAGATATTTTCATCTATTTCTATCAGGCAATCAGCCTTTTGTCTCACACAGACTTCACGAATATCACGAAGAACGCATCGTTGCACTCGCGTTTGCCAGCCGGCTGCAAACACTCGGCAAAGCCGACAGCCGCGAGCGTAGCGATGCGACCCTCTGTGAAATCTATGAAATCTGTGTGAAAATCAATCATTTGATATAAAAAAAGATCCGTATTCATAATGCGTATTCCCTGTTTCTATCCGCATTTTATATTGTCCGCCCGCGAGCAAACGCGCATATCATCGCGTCCATACGCGTGTCTGCCCGCGTCCATATGCGCATACGTAGGCGTACAAACACACGCGTTTACAGATACAAATTTACGAAATTATCCGTACTTTCCCAAACTTTTACCCATAGTTTTTATACGAGACATGAGGTATTGACATCGGCATTTTGAGGTTGTATATTTGCGGTGAATTTGATTACGGAGCACACGGGACACACGGTGTTCACGGATAATAACGATGACGAAAACGAAGACTAACCAAAAAGAACTGTCCCTCTTTAAGGGGGACGAACGAAGTGAAGCAAAGCTGAACGTAGTGGAGGGGGTAATTGAATCCTTTCAAATTATACTATTCTTGTTACCCCCACCCGTTTCGCTCCGTATTCACTACGCTACACTCGTCCCCCTTAAAGAGGGACAGTGCCTTTTGAAATGCATTACTAACCCTTAAACCTATATAACATGACACAAACAAACTTAGAAACTCAAAAACCTACAAACTCAGAAACTATGGAAAACAACCAACCAATCCAAAACCAGCATTGCCTCATCCCGACAGAACGCAGTGACGAGGGATCTCTCGCATCCGTTGCCTTTGGCCCCTACGGGCGGCGAACTTCGTTTCGAGATGACAATCAAACAACTAACATGCCGTACACCGACGTGCTCCGCGAGACCCTGCAGGCAGAGTTCCCCCTGCTCGGCGAAGTGACTGCGCCCTTCATGAGTAACCCCTTAACACTGATGAATGCCATCACCGACGAGGAGGGCACGGTGGTGCCCTGTCCCCTACCCGAAGCGATGACCCAGTGCCTGCCCCAGATGATGAGCGAACCCTTGAGCCTGTATGAGGATGCCGACCTCCGCACCATGCTCCTCGCCGCCATGATGCCCACGCTGGGCTCGGCCATGAGCCATGTGCGCGTGCGCCACGGGCAGCGACTCTACTCGCTCGGCATCATGAACCTCTGCGTGGGCCCCTCGGCCTCGGGCAAGGGATGTGTGGGCGGTGTGGCCAGCCTCATCGATGACATCAACAAGAACATCACCAACGAGAGCAATGAGGCCATGGCCGACTACCGCAAGCGACACAAGCGCTACACACGCCGCAATAATCAATTGAACTTTGCCGCCAAGGGCGACATAGAACACCTCGTGGATGTGAATGACATTGCCGAGGAGGTCGACGAGCCCCAGGCTCCCCTGCGCCGCATGCACAAGTTACCCTCGAAGACCACGGCGGCCAACCTCTATCGTCTCATCTATGCCAATGGAAAGAATATCTCCTTCCTCCACATCCCCGAGTTGGCCGAACTGAGCGCGGCCAACCGAGGTTCGTTCGGCGACTTCATGTATATCTTCCTCGCTGCCCATGGCGAGGAGGACCTCCACACCGCCCGCAAGACCGACGACGAGGACTACCACATCGAGCACACCCGCCTGGGCCTCACCGCTACGGGTACCATGTCGTCGGTGCGCGACTTCATCCCCAACCTTGAGGACGGCCTCTCCACCCGCTTCCTCTACCACAACCTACCGGCCAAGAGCACCTTCCGCAAGGAGATGGACGAGGCCACGGCCGAGGCCTTCCTCGATGTGTATGGCCATCACCGCAGTGTGCTCACCGAGATATGGAAGGAACTGCGCCAGTTTGAGGGCAAGACGGAAGAAGAACTACCCCGACTCATCCTCCTCGACGCCCAGCGCGAGTATATCGATAAGTACTAT